>QMPN01000295.1 GCA_003648575.1 Bacteroidota bacterium | reverse complement strand
CGAGCAGGCAGGTTGAAAAGAACACCCCCTACTATGAGGCAGGTGCGGGGGTTGAGAATATCTTTAAGTTCATAAGGGTGGATGCGATCTGGCGCCTCAGCTATCAGGATTCGAATCCTTCAAGAAATTTTGGAGTGTTTATTTCAGCAGCACTTTCTTTTTAATTAAATTATTCCTCGTGGCTTGCCCCGAGGATAAGCAATTTCAAAGATTTTTTTATTTAACTTTGGTCTGATTATGATATTACGAACTGAAAACCTAATCAAGAAATATGGCAAGCGGACCGTTGTCCGGGATGTGTCATTTGAAGTAAACCAGGGGGAGATTGTAGGTTTACTCGGGCCTAACGGAGCAGGGAAAACGACTTCCTTTTATATGATCGTTGGCCTGATAAAGCCCTATTCAGGAAAGGTTTTCCTCGACGATACAGACATTACAGCTTATCCAATGTACAAACGTGCCCGGGCAGGCATTGGTTACCTTGCGCAGGAAGCATCGGTTTTCAGAAAACTGAGTGTAGAGGATAATATCCGGGCTGTACTACAATTCACTAAGATCTCCAAGGCAGAACAGAAGGACCGCATGGAATCACTTATCGAAGAATTTGGGCTGCAGCAGGTGCGTAAAAGCTATGGTATCCAGCTTTCCGGCGGAGAAAGAAGGAGAACTGAGATCGCCAGAGCACTCGCTGTTGATCCTCACTTCATATTGCTCGATGAGCCTTTTGCCGGTGTAGACCCCATCGCGGTGGAGGATATACAAAACATCGTCTCCAAGTTGATCGAAAAGAACATTGGCGTGCTCATCACTGATCATAATGTGCACGAGACCCTGAGCATTACCCACCGTGCATACCTCTTGTTCGAAGGTAGTATCCTCAAAGCAGGAACAGCAGAAGAACTTGCTGCTGATGAACATGTTCGGAAAGTCTACCTCGGAGAGAATTTCACCCTGAGTCGTTAGAGGAATGTAATCACCTGTATCA
Organism: Bacteroidota bacterium; assembly: GCA_003648575.1. The sequence continues at coordinate 3,389 of QMPN01000295.1, read as the reverse complement.
CATGATGTTGCCTGGGCAGCCATGCTGGTAAAACCATTCTTGAACTGGATGTCGCCGGTTTCCCCGAAAGTGGCAATTACTTAATTTGGTTTTATGGTTTAATGATCAGAATCCGTATGATAATTCTCCTATGATGAAGCGGCCGGGCGGCAATTTTCCCTTGCGGTCAATAGTCAGGTCGTCCAGTATATTTTGTATGGTGAGTGCAAATCCGATCTTTGAAGGTAATTTTTTACTCAGCTTGATATTCAGTACGTGATGTGGCTTTATATATTGAGTGTTTTCATCATCATACCATTCCTTGCCTATGAATTGCCAGTCGAACAGAACATTCACAACCTTGTTTTGCCAGTTTATGGAGGCATAGGCCATGCTGACAGGAACTTCGATCAGTGCTTTGCCGGTAAGGTCTTTGTCTTCATTTGTGGGATCCTGGAATTCAAGGATCCTGGAGTGGGTAATGCTGTAGTTTGCCGTGAAGACAAGATTTGTAAGGATTTTCCATGTGGCTGTGATCTCGGCTCCGGCGATCTCAACATCAGTGATATTCTGGCGCTGAAGTACAGGCTTGAGGTTGGCACTGCCGGTTTCCACCGAGTCTCCTGTAGCAACGAAATACTGGAAATCATGCCCCCGGGAATAATAGGCCGAAGGCTCGATGGAGACTTTATTATCCGGCATCCATGTAAGCCCAAGCTCATAATTAACGAGGGTTTCCGGTTTCAGTTCCGGATTGGCCAACTTGAAGCCTTTGGATATCTTTCCCGATCTCACAAGGTCATCGATCTTTGGAGGCATGAAGCCGGTGCTGACAGAAGCATAGATCCCGACATTGTGATGAACCTGGTATTGCAAGGCTAGCTTTGGACTGAATTGATTCCAGGAATAATTCTCAAAATTATCAGAAACATCCTTGATAAAGCCGGTGTTGCTGGTAGGATTATAAACATCGAGAAATCCATTGGAAAAGACTGCATAATCGAACCTCAGTCCTGCAATAACAGAAAGTTTTCTGAACAGCCGGAATTCATCCTGAATGAAAATCCCTGCAAAGGCCTGCATTCCGCCGTACCTGACATCATCGGTTGATGTACGGTAGATCTGATCGGCATCCATGTCGCCCTGTTTGATCTCGAGGCCGGTGGTAAACAGGTGATATCTGAAGAATGTCCGTGATATGTTAAACCATAAGCCGTAATCATGTTTTGTGGTCCTGGTATCAGAAAGTTTGTATTTTCCTGTACTGTTCATACTTTCACTCTGCCTGTCGAAATTCTCAAGCTGGTAATACAGGCGGGTATTAATCTTGTATTTTCCAAGTTGCGCATCAAAACTTGATTGAAGAAGATGATTGCTATAGTGGTCGAATGAACCCTCATCCTCAAAGATTTTGGTGCCGGTCCCGAATTTGCCATTGTAATACCGATAGCTGATGTCAAGTGTCGTGGCAGTATCAAAACGATATCCGCCAAGCAGCCCGGCACTGTATTCTATAAGGTTAACTTTTGAATCGAGCGAATCACGGGTTTCTTCCGGTTCATTAATATAGCCATCTCCTTTTCGTGTGAAGCCGTTCAGTTTCCAGTAAACGCCTTTCCCCTTGTAAAGGTCGATGCCTCCAATATTAAATGCACCTCCGAAAGTACCCAGGGATCCCCCAAAAGTACTGACATGACCTACAAGGGGCTTATCAGGTTTTTTTGTGTTGATGCTTACCACCCCTGACATCGCATTATTTCCGTAAATGGCTGAACCGGGCCCTTTAACTATTTCGATCTCTTCGATCTCATACGGTTCGATTAAATTCCAGTTTACAGAACCACCTGCAGCCTTATTCATCGGAACCCCATCCAGCAGGATGAGGGAACGGGCACTTCCGGGCAGGCCACGCATGCTTACACTGGCACTTTTGGAGAAGATACCCCAGGGCCTGTAAACATATACATTGGCAACGCCGGAAAGCAGATCATCAGTATTGTTTGCCGGAAGTTGTTCGACCAGCCCGGCAGAGATCACAGCAAGCCTTGCCGGCATAACGGAGAGCTTTCTTTTATTCAGTGTCGCCGTGATCGTAACAGGGTCAATCTGAAAAACCCTGGGCCTTACCAGGATGGTAAGCTCTGTTATTGCTGAATCCAATTCAATTACTTCATTATATTCCAGGTAGCCGATGTGCATGATCTTAAGGTGGTAAGTGCCGGGTGCAAGCCGGGAGAAGATGAACATGCCTTTGTGGTTTGTGATCGTGCCTGCCTGCAGCTCTTCAATGATAACATGGGCATCGACCAATGCGCTTTTATTATAGGCATCCCTTACCCGGCCCCTCAGCATGATATCGCCATCTGCTAAAGCTGCCTGATGAAAAACCATCAAGGAAACCCCGAACAATATGATGCTTATGAACCGGAACAAATTATGGTTGGGTTTTTATTTGGATAACAATATCTCCTGCTATTGTGCCATTGACCTCCTTTACCAGGAACATCCCAAGCCGGCCGCTTTGGGTCCTGAAAGTATAAATATCATCCGGAGCGAGGTTTTTCGCCTTCCGTTTGGCTTCCCCTTCATTGTAATTGGCAATGATGATGCTGTCATTGCTTGCCTCCATAAACTCATCGGGATCGATGACAGCCTTATGGAACCTGCTTGTATTCCTGATACTCCAGTCAGCAATGCTGATATCGAATATTCCATCCTCTATGTTGGCTCCCGGTGAAGCGATAGTATTGAAATCTTCAATGCCGTAGTAATAGTAGATGAGATCGATACCGGATTGTATATCGGCATCGCCGGCTGCATCCATATAAAAGTATGAACTGCTGTCGGAAATATCATAACAAGTTTCTTCCTGTGGGTTTTCCTGAGCCCCCAGGTTTATTGGCGAATATTCTATCAATGGCTGATATGCACCGGAAGTATCAATCCCAATGCTAATACTGGTATAGCTGGCATTCCCCAGGCGGTCGCGTATAGTGAATCTCCAGTCTTCAATCGGAGCAAGCGTTTTGATGAACAGGCCTTCCCACATGACATATGCAGTGTTCATGCCGGTATCCAGGTAATGACTGACAGTATCAGTATAAACATCAATAAGGAAATTGGTCAGGTTAAGATCGCTTTTTTGCATCAATACTTTGACCCGGAACTCGTTACCCGGGGCGATATTGGTATCGGAATGAATATAAGCGGTTTCTTTGATAAGCCGGATAAGGGGAGGGCTGTTTACCTCATCTTTTTGGCATGCCGGGCTGAGGCCGGTAATAGCAGTCAGCAATAATACCCACCTGTATTTAAACATGATGCTATTAAGTTGTTTTCTGTTCATCGTCCGATTTTCTGAATGATGTTTTGATGCTGTTCATTCCGTAGCCAAGCAAGCCGCCAAGCAT
>QMPN01000294.1 GCA_003648575.1 Bacteroidota bacterium | reverse complement strand
TATCTACTAAGTTATTGCCCCAAAAGACCAGAACAGCAGCCCAAATTACAAACAGTGCGTATTTCACATTTAAATCCCCGATGTTGTTTTTTATGTAAAGGTATTTATACTATGTAACAGAAATTATTTATAAAAATGCGAGAGTGATCCAATTGGTAGAGGTCCTGGATTTAAAATCCAGTTGTTGAGGGTTCGACTCCCTTCTCTCGTACTAAACACAAATAAAACAGTAGACTTAAATATCATTACTAAGTAGAATATAAGTCTTACCAGGGGTAGCTTAAATTGGTTAAAGCGGCGTCGTAGAGGTTTCATCACTGTTGAGTGATTCTACAGTACATGACGATTATGTGACAGCGAGTTGGTTAGGTGAAAGCATTGTTAAAGCGACAGTTTTAGCTATAATGCTAGTAGGCACAACTTTCGGTTGGTTCGAGTCCCGCCCCCTGGACTATACAACTTTTTGGTCGTGGCTTTGTCCGGTAAAGAGTACTTAACTAATTGACCTACGGGGAGTTTGAAGATAAATAGCAACATGTGCAGCTTACCAACACAACGAAGGAAAACAATATTATGAAATTTACATAGATGCAACAATTAGGAATACCAAATGATCCATATTTAATTAGATGGGTATTGGATTTTGGTTTATTCTCGTTAAGACTACACCACTGGAGACATTCTGATGATCTTCGCAACCCACATGATCATGCTTGGGACTTTATAACATTCATTTTATTTGGTTCATATGAAGATGTTTCACCTGATGGTAACGAAACAATGCATGCTGGCCAATGTACTTATCGTACTGCAGAACATAAACATAGTGTTCATGTTATATCAAAAAACTGCTGGACCTTTCTTATAACCGGACCTGAACGTAGGAAATGGGGCTTCTGGGTTAATAACAAATTCAGAAAGCGTAATAAGTATTTTTATGAACATGGTCACCACACAAAAGAACAAACTGGATTGAGAAATCATGATAACAGAACAAGGAACGAATTATATCCGTGGGATTGACAATTATTCATAAATACTAGCATGAAAGTACAAGACATATTAAATGAATCTGTACCTGGACAGATTCCAGTTGTTCACTTATCAGCAAAACAGCATTTTAGTGCAGAAAAACTAAAGGCACAATTTATTGGTGATGGTTTTCAATCAGATGCATACAAACACAACACATCACAATCTTCAATATTAAAAGTTATACATTTATCTGAGGTTGGTCACGACGAGACGACTGCTGATTCTGCAGGTGAGTTTATACAATTATGTTATAACCACCAAGACAATCCATTTTTCCCCAAAATATATAAAGTAAAAAAATATGTGTGGGATAAGGCTGTTGAGTTTGAACGACCTGGACCTTATAATAGTGAGGCTCGAAGTATAATAGTAGTTGAAATGGAAAAATTGCATCCTATAACCGAAGGTCAATTACATCACGTTGCTCAAAAAATATTTGAATCATTGGGACTATCCAGGGAGTATTTTATATCAGTTGCTAGTAAGTATACTGGCAAACCTGTTGAAGCGTTTCAAGATAGATCTATAACTTCGTTAGTATCATATGCATTTAACAAAGATCCCGAAGGTATAAAAAAACATACAAAGAATCCAAAGTTAGCAGAAGCAATCGATTTGTTGGTGACAACAAAACACAATGGTCAAATGGATTTACACGCTGGCAACATGATGTTTCGGATGACAAACATTGGCCCACAATTAGTATTGGTTGATCCCTGGTCATAATTATGAAAGTACAAGAGATATTACTAGAGCGGCAGCGCAAAATCAAGTTCAAGAGTAACATTGGACGCATTCCAATTATACCACTACCAAACGGTAGCAACTTCGTCACCTCAAAAATAAAAAATTATTTGAATCGAGGTACAATGGCTCAAGCATTTGAACACCCAACTTCTCCCAACACAGTAATAAAAGTTATTGATATTACATTAGGTGCTCAACCAGATGGTCAAGTGATCAATACTAATATGATATTGGAACACCAAGATAATCCATTTTTTCCAAAAATATACAAAGCAATTATCTTTAAGCATTACAATCCTGGTGGCGCTCATAAATTATACATTGAGATGGAAAAATTGCATGAAATGACTAAGAAGAAATTACGTCATAATCATGAAGCTATATTGCATTCTATGGGATTGGATCCATCTTTGATTGGTGGTGAATCAGATGTTCATGGAGATGACGAAAATAAACATTTGTATGCATTAGAAGAAATTATGCATTTACTTACTGTCCCAGAAAACATACCTGCTGACTTTATTACAAAAATAAAGAATCCACAATTCGTACAAGCTATTGACATTTTAAGAAAAACCAAGCATGATCACAACGCTTCATACGATTTACATTCAGGTAATTATATGTATCGTATGACTAGTGTAGGTCCACAATTGGTGATAATAGATCCATTTGTGTAATTCACATAAATAAGTCCATATATTTATAACAGTGGGTATCACATGAAATTAGAAGAAATATGTTTAACAGAATCCGTATCATTAGATTCTGCAATCAGACAACTTATTAGTGTCGCATCATCATTAGCATCACACACAAATGAAAACAAAACTGTTTTCAAGAATGCTGCTAGTAATGCAGAAAACAATCAAGTTCAAGTTTTGCGAAGATCTGGTAAGAAAAAGACTAGAGAAGCCAGTCCCTCCGCTCGAGCTAAATCACAAATATCATTAAGAAACAACAGATGGTTTACTGAACATTTTAAATCGAGCAAACGTAGCATGAGTGGATTGCAAACAGCATTGGAAGCAATTGCTAGTAGTAATTTACCACCAAATATCAAATCAAAAGCTAAAAGTATTGCATCCATTCAAACTTCAGCATATAATGCTCAAGGTAGAGCCAATGCTGAATCTAAAGCATTGAGTGGAACTAAAAATTATGATTCATTATTAGATGCATTACCAGTATTACTAGATGCATTGGCCAGCTCACAAAAAGATGAAACTCAAAATTCACTGAAAGCAAAGGCCACGTCAATAAGATCAGCAACCAAGTCATACGACGCTGTGGTAAATGGAACTACATCTGCTGAAGAAAATTATGGTAAAGAAGAACAAAAGCAAAAGAAAAAACAAAAAGATAAAAATATTGGACAACAAAACTCCACTGCTAACAATACCGCATCTCAACTGATTAACGAATTAGTTCCAAAAGATAAACGAGCTGCTGTTCGAGCTGCTGTGGAACGAAGTGATAATAAATTACAAACACTTAAATCCGAATTGGATAAATTGGGCATTAAAGAAAACGTCGAATTGTTAATAAGCACATTATTAGGATAACATCATGAAATTTATACAAAACTTATTACTCGAAGCTAAACACGACAATAGAATTAAAGAGTTGGAAACCGAACTTGGGAAAGCTAAACAAACATTTAGTATGATTGATCATCCTGACAGAGGAGCATCAGATGCATACAGTGAACAAATATCAAAATTAAAACAACAAATTGATGCTCTCAAAAGTGATGATCCCAAATATAAGGCAGCAGCTAAAGCTAGGGGTGAAAAGGAAGAAACGGATAGAACTAATCGTCGTAAAGAAAATGAACAACGATTAACAGAGCTAATAGCATTAGAAAAAGAATTGAAACCTAAATTGCCGCCAAAATTTGAAAAAGGGACTGATTCTGAACGATTGCAGAAATTAAAGTATGCAAAAGTTGTTGGTGATATTAGAATATTGAAAAAATCATTAGCAAAATAGAACTATGGTGTACGTAGCATAACTGGTAATGCACACGACTGTGAATCGTGCCAATGTGGGTTCAAATCCCATCGTACACCCCAAAATTGAGGATTAATCATGTTAGTAGAAGACATACTATTAGAAAACCAACAATTAACACAAGCTGATTTGGACGCTGTTGAACGGTTTGCAGATAAAATATTTGCAAAAGTTGGTATCGATGTTGAATTTACTAACCACTTCATCGATCGTGTAAATGATGCACGTAATAACAAACCCATTACATCAGCTGAGTTAATTAGAATATTTAAATTAACTTACAGAAAACATGGGAAACAAATTCCCAAATTGGGTGATGAAGCTCAAGCAGTTTTACGCGATGGTCAAACATCAATCAATATTCCATTTGTTTTAAAATGGAATGAAAAAGATCAGGATTTTCAATTAGTTTCTAAAACTGTCATACGCAAAAAAGATTTCAAAACATCAAACAAACAACTCACCGTTTAAATGACCCACATTAAATTGTAGTTATTCCATCATTAGTATCTTATAATATGCTCATGACTACAATTCTTCCGGAAGGATTACGGAAACAAATCCACATCAATCAACACGTTAT
>QMPN01000293.1 GCA_003648575.1 Bacteroidota bacterium | reverse complement strand
TCCTTGACTTTCAAAGAACTCTGTTATGGCTTTATCAGTCATCATCATATTCTTCATTATTTGACCCATCTCCAAAGTACTCTTACGAGTACTCTCATTTAACATACCAAACTCAAATATAGCGTTATCAAACCCTATCTTTGGAAATAAATCGTAAGTAAAATCATCCTCTAACACTTTTTGGATTGCAAGCACTGTACTGTTAAGTGCTTGGTATTGTTCAACACTATTACTCCTACCAGAACTATCTGGTACTCCTACTGCTATAGGTGGGACTTGTAATAACATTAACATTTGTCTATCACACCATTCTAAAAGCTTCAAGACACTATCTCCTTCGTTACTAATGCTGTTTAGCATTTGGTAACTGACTTTTCCTTGCATAATAACAGGCTTCGTTCTATCTTTCTCAGAAGCCTTCAAGTAACTAACAAAATCTTTAATCTTTGCTCCGCTAGCACCATTTTCAAGGATGTATAAGCCTCTCATCTGATTAGTTCCGAAGAACCATTGTAACCATTGTCGTATGTAATCTTTGATAAGAGCTGTCTCATACAAAGCTTGTAAATCTAAAGGTTCAGCCCACACATTATTCGTTATCTCTCTAAACTTTGTATGGAGCACGTATTTAGGTAGCCACATAGGACTATCTTTATCTCCACCAACATCTTGATAATACCCTGTGATATCACCGTTATCTTTAGCGCTAACTTTCATAAGCGTAGTTTCTAAAACATTTAAATCAGAAATAGCATCTCCCTTCTTAACAATTTCGAAGAAAGCATTATTATATAAAAACAAGTTAAACAAATATTTTCTTAGACTCTTATTGAATCTTACATCTTTGAGCTTTTGCTCTAATTCTTTAACCCTGCTTTTTTTGTGTTTACCTGATATTCTCCAACCAGACTCAAGCGTCCTGTCTACCAAGGTAGTTATTGCTGCTTTAACCACTGGATCATTTTTGACCACTGTCAAAGCAGTTTTAGGATCAAACTCAGGTGTCCTTCCTTCACTGAAGATTCCTAGTTTTCCAAATGAATGCACAGAATAATAATCAGGTATCATACCTTTACTATTTGCATTCATTACGACTTCTGTTTTCTTTTTTACCATCTTTTATTCTTTTAACATAAAGTTTATAAGTAATCCTACTAACCTATATTAACAGACATTACCTTTATAAAGGTTTCCTTTTTTTGTACCTATAATTGATAAAACTAAACCAATACGTCTGTAAAACCCTTGGTTTATCCAAATTATCCAAATAAAACCTAGGATTCAAAATGATCCTATCCAATATTTCATTATAAAAAGCTTTCTCATCAATTATATCTTCACTGAGCTCCCATGCTTTACTTGTCACTCTTCATCCTCCTCATCCTCTTCCAATACAGCCACTACACCAAGAGGAGCTGCCAAACCAAGGATTACCCTGTAAGTACCATGAGTCTCATCGTACTTAGGTCTCTTACTTCTTCTTCTCATCATATATTGTGTCACTTAATCATCTCCTACGGGAAATTAAGATGAGGAACATCAGCCTTATCAGTAGTAAGATATTGAGCAAACTTATTTTTTTCAGTCATCCAACAACTAGCATAACAATCCTTACCAACACCATCAATAAACTCTTGTCTTATTTCACCTTTCCAAATATCCACGAAACTCTCCTCATTAACATTACCCAACTTAAACTTATCATCATACTTAAAATAACAACAAGGATACACATCACCATTAGCACCAACAGCAGTCGTCAAATGATGATAAAAACAAAACCCTCCCCTAGTCTGTTTGGCAATATCATTAATCCTATTACTAAAACTAAAAACTCTGAACTCATCATCTCCAAGCTCTTTAGTCTTTTCAATCTGATCAATCACACCATCCCAAATACCACTAAAAATCTTAGCGCCCTCATCAGTATGAGCTAAACTAATACGATAATTATTTGCGCCACTACTCTTAGCAATCTTACCAATCCTAAAAATATCCTCCCAGTTCTTCTCATACACAACAACACTAACACCAACCACATTATCATCAGTTTTAACCTTACAAAGCTCCTCCAAATTATTTACTACTCTACCAAAGTTTTTCGAATTAACATTATGAACATCAGCATAACCACCAGGACTAGCACTATTCAAACTAATACGCACCCAACTATAATCCTTAACAACATCCATGTGCTTATCTAACAAAATTCCGTTAGTAACCAAAGCTCTTTCCAAACCCCTACCCTTGGCGTAAGCACTCATAGCATCAAAATCTTTATGAACCAAAGGCTCACCACCACCAGTAAACTCCACACTCTTACCACCAAGACTTTTAAAATCATCTAATAAACCAATAATCTTCTCCAAACCTAACTGATCCCTCCTACTAAAATTATCCAAATCATGAATATCATAAAAACAAAAAGCGCACTTTGAATTACAACGATTCGTAGGATCTAACTGTAAATTAACAGGAGCAACAATCTTACCTTCCTTAATATCCTCCAACTTACCTATGTGGTGAGCAAACTTATAAGGACTATACACATCTTTATTCTTCATTCTTTCACCAAACCATTAACACAACGAAACACGCCACGCTCCTTACTCTTTTCAAACAACAACTTATTCCTACTCCAACCCACATTCATACTGAGACGAGGATGGTATAAGTGCAAACCTGTAACATAATCCAAACAAACAAAACCCAAACCAGCCTTATTAAACCTAACACCAAAATCTGAGTCTTCCCAAGCATAACCACCCATAAAATCCTCATCCCAACCATTTAACTCCTCCAAATCCTCCTTCTTAAAACAACTCAAAAAATACATGGAAGGATCATCACAACGAAAAACACTACTAACCAAAACCGTACTAGTATCACCATTTTTTCTTTCATCAAACACCTTACAAACATAATTACCTCTAACCTCTCTACCTAAATCCTTCAAAACATTACTTACAGGATAAACCTCAGGACACGTAATAACAACGTTGTTGAACTTAGCAACTTTAACACCAATATTTAAAGCCATACTAGGATTGAAAAACTCACCTTCCCACACATACTTAATTAGTTTCAACTTAGGATGTTTAAAAGGAGGTTCGTCCAACTTCCTAGAAACAAGGATGAACTCAACATCTTTAGGGAAACCCCAATCCACATAAGCCTCAAACACTTCCTTAAACTGTTTCTCTCTATCACCATCATAAGGCATAATCACACTAAAACCTTTCATTTCACATCTACCTCATCCCAATCAATAAAATCAAAATCACTAGTAACATCAACAAAATGAAAAGCCGACATCAAAAAACTATCAATCAAATCATCCGACATCCCTGGCGCATGACGAATCATAGTACGAGTCTTACCATCAACCTGTTGCAAAGCCTTCATCTCCCCCAACAACTCAGCATCAACATAACTCCTTATTTTACCTTGATTTAACATAGCACGGAACTCACCATACTTACGAACCTTATCTCTGGCAAACACCATCTTAGTCACAAGCCAACCTTTACCTTCCATTTCACGAATCATATAATCACCCTCAGGACAATCATCCACCACAACACGCTGAACATTAAACTTACCAAGCAACACCTCAATATCCACTAACAAATCAGCATCCTCCTTAACCGGGTACGCATGATGCCACAAACGACGAATCACACCCTCCTCCTCACTGAAAGTACTTATGGTTAGAACAGTACGACTATTCCTTAATCCTCCAAAGTCAACACCTAAATCACATTCACCCTTGAAGAACTCCACGGCTTCAGTATCTTCAACAATCATATCATCAACCCTCTTAGGCTTAAAATAACTTGATTCTGATTGTACGAATTCTCCGTAGTACTCTTGTCTTACTATAAGATATTTTCCTCTTGCCAACTCGAACTCAATATCTTTAAGACGCTGTAAGTACTCAAGAGGAACATCAAACTTAATACTGTCCACAGTGAACCAGAAACGAGTCCAACTAACATCACCAAACTTACCCTCAGGATCAAAGTATTCATAAAAGAAACCTTTATGACCACGAGGAGTACTCGTAATCAACCTGATAGCATTATACTTATCACCAGTCTTACTAATCGCCATACTATACACATCATCATCAATGATGCTAGCTTCATCCACAATTAACAAATCAAAAGTGTTACCTCTAACAATATCAGTCGGAGGTAAACTCTTAATGAAACAACCAATCTTCGAATCAACCAACAAACCACTAACATAATCCTTAACCTCAACATACTTCTTGAAGGTAATACTAGTACGAGTATTCTCAGCACCCTGCTTAGTATCCATCAAAAAACTAAACACACCAACATCAAACACATCACCCTCCTCACTACTATACAAATC
>QMPN01000292.1 GCA_003648575.1 Bacteroidota bacterium | reverse complement strand
AGAGGATGATAACAGCAGCTTCATCCATTATCATTTCATCCATCATCAGGTAAGCCTGATACCTGGTACTATCATCAAGAATAGCGAGTGAGGCTTCATATAATTGGTCATATGCCGGGTCGGCATAGTGGGTGTAATTAGGGCCTGTGGGACAAAAGTTCCTGCTGTAAAACAGCGAAAGATAGTTTTCTGCATCCGGATAATCGGCTATCCATGATGCCCGGAAAAAAGGAATTTTTGCCTGGGCTTTCATTTCCTTTATTGCTGCTGGCGGACTCACAGAAATGCTGATATCAAAACCAAGCAGCATCAGCTCATGCTGAATGTACTTGCACAGATCGAGGTACTCGGGAGAAGTTGTCAGGGTGATAGAAGGCAAGCCGGCACCACCTGGATAACCTGCAAGCTCAAGCAGTTCAGCTGACCTTTGCGGATCATATGAATATCCATATGAATAAGTGGTATCGAAAGATGGCATGCCGGCAGGAATAATGCCGCCATTGCCGGCTATTCCAATGCTATTCCTCAGATAGCGCATCATTTTTTCACGGTCGAACCCATAGCTGATGGCCTGCCTTATCAACTTATCAGTGAGTGGCTTTTTACCCGATCCATCTATTGTATCCACCATTACGCCGAGGTATTCAGTATTAAGATAGGGTTCCCTGTTCAGATATATCTGATCCTCATAAGTGGGGTTCAATTTGCCATCAGGCGTAAGCAGTTCATCTTTATAGCTTGCATCAATGCCCGACAAAAAGTCAATTTTACCCTGGATAAATTGCAAAAAGGCAGATTGTTTGTCGATCAGGAAAGTGATGGCCACAGCATCAAGGTAGGGAAGCCTTTCGCCTGCTTCATCACGTTCGAAATATTCAGGATTCTTGTGTAAGACCAGCTTAACACCTTCTTTCCAGTATTTTAAATAAAACGGGCCGCATCCAATGGGATTCTTCCTGAAATCCTTGCCGTGAAATTCTATCACCTCTTTGGGTAATACATTACAATACTGCATGCTGAGTAAACCAAGGAAGGGCATGAAAGCGTGTTTCAGCTTGATCCTGAACGTTGAATCATTCAGAGCCTTGAAACCGCTGTCGGCCACATTATTAAATACCCATGATCCCGGTGAGGCAAGTCCCGCATCGAGGATACGGTAATACGAGTACTCAAAGTCATATGCGCTTACCCTCCTGCCCTTTCCTCCGGCAAAGGCTTCATGCGGGTGAAAATAAACATCATCCCGAAGAAAGAAAGTATAGGTGGTTCCGCCCTCAGTGATCTCCCAGTATTTTGCGACCGATGGTTTTACTTCCAGCTTATCATCAAGTTTGACCAGGCCATCGAAAATCTGGTTGCAGGCCCAGAGGTTTGCCAAGTCCCTCGAAAATGCCGGGTCCAGTGAGGTGATGCCGGCTGCTTCGTTGTAGCGGAAGATTCTAAGCCCATTATTTTCATAATCTCTCTGGCAGGAAAGCATTACAAATATTATGATAATGAGAAGAAGGTACCTCATAGGTTATTTATATATTTCAAGTTGTTTCCCGGGCGCAATCCAAATGTTTTTGACAAGAATCCTTTTAAAATCTCTAAATAAAGATTCATCCCTTTTCTGTTTTGTCATTGGGTCGATAATAACAGTTTCTGCTTCTTTACCCTGCTCATACTCAACAACAATTTCAAAAGGAATGGATGCATTATTTTCCAAAAAATACTCAGCAGGAAAAGATGTCCCGGTAAATACTATGGTCATGTCCCTGACTGCTTCAAAAAATAATGGTTTAAGATACTCCTCATTACCGATCAACATATCTTTATAATATATTGCTGTTCTTTTGTTATCCAATGCTTCTCTGATGCCTTCTTCTGAGCTTTCTTGAGCAAATACCAGCGTAACGGGCCTGTGTTCCCCCTTGCTCCTGTCAAAGAACATATCAATCGGATCATGGATGTCTGAGTTTCCTAACAAAGTAAGGTTTGAATCAATGGCCCATTGATGTGCCAGCGGATAGTAGCTTTTCTCGTTCACGATCTCAATACCCTGGATCAATCCTTGCGACAGCAACCAGCTATGCTCGTTATACCAAATGGGGATCTCATTTTCCTGGCGCCAGCCCGGGTGGTTCCAGAATACAAAGGCACCCTGTTTATTTGCCTGTATGATGGCCTTTTCCCAATCGACCGAATCAATGGTATTTGCATCCTGGATGAAAAGAAAATTAAAATGGCCTGGCGGCATGCCCTTAGTGATCTCCGCTCCCCGGATCAGGATCAGGTCTTTCTTGTCGGCATAAGGCTTGGCGATCTCATAGGAGCTGTTATGGTCACCCGAGATATAATTGCTGTGAGAATAATATTCGAGATGCTCAGTAATGGCGATTGCATCCAATCCTTCATTCACTGCTTCACTGACCCTTACCGTTGGCCAAACCAGTCCATCGGAGAAGACCGTGTGCATATGAAAATCGCATATTAAGGTCTCGTAGCCGGGAATATCCGGAAAGATGAAAGTTTTATGAGCATCCTGTGAAAAAGCCCCAAGTGGAGTCAGTAATAATCCGAGAAAGATTTTGGTAAGAATTCTTGAGATCATATTATTATCTGTGTTCGTGCAGGGTCATGTTTCGAACAAAGATAAAAAAAACGGTGGCCGGAGCCACCGTTTTCTATAAAAGGCTATTACCCTGATCACGAATAAAAACCAATAGAGAATTAAAGAAAGGAAAGAGGTAATAGCCTAAGTCCTTGATACAAATATACAAATTATTTTAGTGCTTTTTTAATCTTTAACAATTATTTAACACGATATCTTAATTGCCTTCAATATACAAACAATTATAATCAATGAATGTTCAATCCGGGCATAAAGTTAATCAATTCTGCCTGCTTTTGCAATACCTTTGACCTTTAATAGTTTATGAACCAGTTCGTCGAGGTGTTTCGAATCTCTGACAGTCAGCTTGATATAGCCTGTAAACATTTTGTTTTTTCCTGAATCCACTTTGATGGATTGCATGTTCACCCTCAGGTCTCCCGAAATTACAGAGGTTATCTCGCCAAGGATGCCTATCCTGTCGTCGCCGCTGATCCGTACTGTTGCCTGTATGGTTCCGTTGCTTTCAGGTCCTTTCCATTGAACATCGATATTCCGATAGCCGTACTTATCAAGCATCCTTTTGGCATTGGGGCATGACTTTCGGTGAATGCTGATGCCTTTTCCTATGGTTACAAATCCGTAAATTTCATCCCCCGGTTTCGGATTACAGCATTTTGCAAGCTTGTAATTGACATTATCCAGGCTGTTGTCGATTAGAAGATAGTTATCATCATCTTTTTCTTTGACTTTTTCGGGTGCCTGAACAAGGGGCTGTTCCCTGCTTTTTTCAGGATCCTCTTTTTCCAGAAGTATCTGCCGTATCTCATTCAGGTCCATCTTATCGAATGCGATCATGCTGTACAGGTCAAGGGCAGAAGCTAATTTATAATGTTTTACAAGCTTATCAATCACTTCGTCGCTAAACTGTATTTTCCAGTTTCTGAGTTTACGCCTAAGTATCTCATTCCCTTCCTGGGCTTCATGAAATTTTTCCTCTTTTATAGACCGCTTGATCTTGTTTTTGGCCTTGGTGGTTTTTACAAACTGCAACCAATCCAGTTTGGGTTTCTGGTTCTTAGAGGTTATGATCTCAACCTTATCCCCATTGTTCAGCTCATAGCGGATAGGCACTATCCTGTTATTCACCCTCGCCCCTTTACAATGGTCCCCTACCCTTGTATGTATCTCATAGGCAAAGTCGAGGATGGTTGACCCCAGAGGCAACTCTTTCAGGTCACCATCAGGAGTAAAGACAAATATTTTATGAGTTTTTACAGTTTTCCCCGGCTCCTTCTGGAGATCAAACTTGATCTGATCCGGATTCTCCAGTATATCACGGACCTGTTCCAGCCAGTTCTGGGCATCTTTTCCGGCATCAAATCCTTTGTAGCGCCAATGAGCCGCCTGCCCTTTTTCTGCCATCTCGTCCATCTTTGCCGACCTGATCTGCACTTCAACCCATTTTTTGTTCGGGCCCAGTACCGTGGTATGCAGGGATTCATAACCGCTTGCTTTAGGTGTGCTTATCCAGTCACGAAGGCGTTTTGGATTCGGGGTAAAAATATTTGTTACGATGGAATAGATCTTCCAGCAGTCAGTTTTCTCACGCTTAGCCTTGCTGTTGTTGACGATCCGGATGGCAAAAAGGTCATACACCTCTTCAAACTTAACATTTTGCCGCTTCATCTTTTCCCAGATGGAATGTATAGATTTCGGCCTGCCCTTGATATCACAGTCGAAGCCCTGTGCGATAAGCTCACGGCTTATGGGTTCTATGAATTCATT
>QMPN01000291.1 GCA_003648575.1 Bacteroidota bacterium | reverse complement strand
ATGTCGACCGCAGCACTCAATCAGTGAGCATCTTCATCAGTATGAAAAATAATTCAGAGAATCCGCTTTATGAAGGGCAATATCTTAAGGCATCTTTCGATGGGGAGATCACCGGCAACGCTATGGATATCCCACGCAGGGCGGTTTTTAATAACAATATGGTTTATGTCGTGTACGATAGTACATTGAGGAAAGCTGAGGTAAACATCCTTAAGATAAACCAGCAAAGCATGATCATCAACGGACTTGATGAGGGTGTATATGTGGTGGTTGAACCTCTGGTAAATGTTGTGGAAGGTTCCA
The DNA here is from genome assembly GCA_003648575.1 of Bacteroidota bacterium. Next base: position 4,095 of record QMPN01000291.1, on the reverse strand, counting down.
CCGTTGAGATTTATTAAACCTTTGAATTCGCTGTTTCAATTTATCTAAATAGAGCAGATCATGATAAAGAAATTAGTTACAACATTTGTAAAATATCCTTTTTATGCCAATCTGATCATTGCCATCCTGATAATGGCCGGTGGTTTTAGTCTGATGAACATGAAAAAGTCATTCTTTCCCGCCCGGTCCACCACCGATATTGTGGTAAGTGTTGTCTACCCGGGAGCATCTCCCAAGGAAATGGAAGAAGGGGTTACCATGCGCGTAGAAGAGGCTACCAGGGGCATCGTTGGTATCAAATGGATTAATTCCACTTCATCCGAAAACTTTGCCAATGTCAGGATCACTACCACCGGTGATTACGACATAGATGAAACACTGATGGAGGTTAAAAATGCAGTCGACGGAATTACTTCTTTTCCTATTGATGCGGAAAAACCTATTGTTTATAAGGTTAGAAGCAGGAGTAATGCGCTCTTTATGAGTCTTGTGGGTGATGTCGACCTCCTGACACTTAAAAAGCATGCTGATGACATTGAGATCGATTTGTATAATTCAGGGGTGATGTCGCAGATACAGGTATCCGGCTATCCGGCCCTGGAGATCTCCGTAGAAGCATCAGAAGAAGATCTGCTCAGGCATAAGCTCACTTTTAGTGAGATCTCTTTGGCGATCGCCATGAATAACAGGGATATTTCCGCAGGTACGATCCGTTCTGATGAAGAAGAGATACTGATCCGCTCAAGGGCAAAAACCTATGATCCTGATATGATTGGGGAGATCATTCTCCGGGCCGACAGCGATGGCAGGTACCTGCGCATCCGCGACGTGGCCCAGGTAAAGATGAAATTTGCCGATGTTCCGAGTGGCACGTACATGAATGGCAAGCAAAGCATCTCCTTCCAGGTGTTCAAGCTCAATGATGAAGATCTTTCAGTGATCTCAGCATTTCTTGATAATTATATCGCCGAGTTCAATACGCTGCATGATGGTGTAAAATTGGAAGTTACGTTTGATTATCTTGATATACTGGGCGACAGACTTAACCTCCTATATAGAAATGGAGGAATAGGCCTTCTACTGGTACTGATATCACTTGGCCTGTTCTTGAATCTGCGTTTGTCCTTATGGGTTGCATGGGGTATCCCGGCATCTTTTTTGGGAATGTTCATTGTTGCGTCACTGTACGGGATCACCATCAATATGGTCTCCTTATTCGGAATGATACTCGTGGTGGGAATCCTGGTGGATGACGGAATCGTGATAGCAGAAAATATCTATACCCATTATGAAAGGGGTAAGAGCCCAAAAAGAGCTGCTATCGAAGGCACCATGGAGGTGGTGCCGGCAGTAACTACTTCTGTCCTGACCACTATAATTGCTTTTACACCACTGTTATTTCTGTCGGGTCGGATGGAGATGATGTTTGAAATGGCTTTTGTTGTGATATTCAGTCTTTTATTCTCGCTTGCTGAAGCATTTTTTGTGCTTCCTGCACATGTGGGTTCAAAGTTTGTGCTTCGCAAAAATCCTAAAAAGAATCGCTGGATGAAGGTCAGGCGCAGCCTCGACAAGCTGATGGATTTCATGAAATACACCCTCTATGCACCAACGCTGCGTTTCATGCTCAGGTGGAAGTACATTATGCTGGTCACTCCAATCGCCCTTATCATGATCACAGCGGGCTTATTCCAGGGCGGGCAAATAAAATCGACATTCTTTCCTGCCATACCTTTTGACTTTTTTAATGTGAACCTTGCCTTTACACCCGGATCCGGAGAAAAGCAGACCTATGAATATTTACAGGTTTTTGAAAATGCCATGTGGGAGCTGAATGAAGAAATAAAAGTTGAGTTCGATTACCCGGAAGGAGTTCTTAATTACACCTTGATTTCTATGGGAAATGCATTCAACGGCAAGGAGACCGGTGCGCATTCCGGAAATATTTTCGTGCTCCTCAGGAACCTTGAAGATGCACCCCTCAGCAGCTTTGAGATCGTTGAAATGTTGCGGAATAAGATCGGCTCGGTGCCTGAAGCGGAAAAATTTACCGTTGAGGGTATGGCTACTTTTGGTATACCGGTGTCGATAAGCTTATTGGGGAAAAATCTGGAAGAGCTTCAACTGGCTAAGGATTTCATGATAAGGGAGATGAGCAATATCAAGATCCTGAAGGATATAAACGACAATAATGCCATCGGTAAGCGGGAGGTACAGCTTGAACTTAAACCTAAGGCATATTTCCTTGGCCTCACACATAACGACATAACCACCCAGGTACGTCAGGGTTTCTTTGGCGGACAGGCACAACGATTGCAGATAGGAAAAGACGAGGTCAGGGTGTGGGTACGTTATCCCAAACAGGACAGGTTGAACCTTGGCCAGATGGAAGCTATGAAGATAAAAACCCCCGGGGGTGAATATCCGCTTTCTGAACTGGCAAACTATAAGATCAGGCGGGGCCCGGTGAACATACAACGTTATAATATGTCGCGTGAAGTACGCATTGATGCAAACCTTATTGATCCCTACGCCCCGGTACCCCCGATATTGGAGGAGATAAAAACCAATATTGTCCCGAGGATGCAGGAAATGTATCCCGGGGTAAATGTGGAATACCAGGGACAAAAACGTGATAGTGATGAAGCCATGGCTGATCTCAGCAAGTTCTTCGGGATTGCTTTTATGATCATCATCCTGATCATTATGATCCATTTTAAATCACTTACACAGGGTACCATCATCCTGATGATGATACCGCTTGGATGGATGGGTGCAATATGGGGACATGGCATTGAGGGCTATCCGGTATCTTTACTCAGTGCATGGGGCATGGTAGCGCTCTCCGGTGTCATCATTAATGATGCGGTGGTGTTCCTGTCGAAATATAATTCCCTTTTGCTGGAAGGCCGGAAAGTTATTGATGCCGTTTATGAAGCCGGACTGGCCAGGTTCAGAGCCATTATTCTTACTACCATAACCACAACTGTAGGCTTGTATCCTATCATTATGGAAGGCAGTTTCCAGGCGCAGTTTCTTATTCCGATGGCCATTGGACTCGCATACGGAGTAATGATAGGGACTGCTTTTATCCTGGTGCTGTTCCCTGTGCTGATTCTTGTTTTAAGTGATCTGAGGAGGTTCATGTATAAGTTATGGACAGGAGAAGAAAAAACGGCAGAAGAAATGGAGCCGGCAAATATTTTTGAAAGAAGAGTTATTGAATAAACGTATGACCTATCAACAAATGAAAAGAATAAAGCGTATAAAAATAGCAACTGTAGCCCTCATCCTTTTTATTTCAGCGCAAAGCCTGAATGCTCAGCCAATGGTTCAGGACCTGTCACTGGCTGATGCCCTGGCTATCGGCCTGGAGAATAATTACCAGATCAGGATCTCCGATGAGAGCGTCAGGATTGCAGAGAACAATGACAGCTGGGGCGCTGCAGGCATGTTCCCATCCATCTCCCTTGGGGCTTTTCAGTACAATCGTTATGATGCCGCCGATAGCAGGACTGTGCCGGGTGAAAGGGATGAGTATTATACAAACTTCATCGCTCCTTACGTTAACCTCAACTGGAGCCTTTTCAAGGGTTTTGCTGTTCATATCACAAAAGATAAACTGGGTGCTCTCCTGGAATATTCGGAAGGATACGCAACCATTGTTGTTGAAAATACCATACAGGGCATAGTGCTGGCATATTATAATGCACTGCTTCAGGAGGAATTGTTGGAGGTCACAGTAGAGGTGAAAGCCCTTTCACGCGACCGCTATAATTACATGACATTTAAAAAAGACCTTGGCGGAGCGGTAACCTATGATGTGCTCCAGGCAAAGAATGCATATCTGGACGATTCAACCACAAACCTTCTGCAACAGCTAAATGTCAGGAATGCATATCTGAACCTTCGCCTTCTTCTGGGAGAAGAACAGGATATTCAATATCTACTTACTGATGAGTTCCAGGTGCAGATGATCAACTTTTCCCTGGATTCACTCCTGCAGGAGATGTTGTCAAGTAACAACACCATACTGAACCAGTATGTCAACCAGGAAATATTGAAAAAAGATGTTAAGCTTGCAAAAAGCAATAT
>QMPN01000290.1 GCA_003648575.1 Bacteroidota bacterium | reverse complement strand
CGCACATGATTGCATACAGTTGGCCATGTAAAAGTTGTCGTTACAGTGTCGGCACCAATGGCAGGGTCAGGATACATCCAGGCCGGGCTATTTTCTACCTCAAATGGCCCGCCTGTGCCGCTAAGTTCAATAACATCACCGTCAGGATCCGTTGCCATCACATCGAAAATCAGGGTGTCTCCTGCTTCAACACATGTATCACTGATGGAATGGATGACAGGAGGATGCTGGTCGTCGCAACCGATAATATTTATCTGCATATCGCGTGTAATACTCCCTATCTTAATACCACTGCGATATTCTTCAATAAGGATCGCGATATTGAATTCTCCCTGAATTGGCGGCTTAACCCAAAGAACATCGCCGGTAACAGGGTTAATGCCGATGCTGTCGGTTGCAATCGGCAAAGTATATCCGGGTATAGGCAGGCCGTCTGCACCGCGGCAGCTGATCAGCTTATATGCCAGGCTGTCGCCATCAATGTCAAAAGCTCCCGGATTGTGGATATATATCTGGTTTACGCATCCATTATCGATGGGAGGATTCAGTAATATGGGAGAATTATTCATACCCATAAGCGGGTTGATGGTGAGGATGGTTTCAAGATATAAGGGGACATTTACTGAATTTGGAATATTCATTACGCCAAAATTCCGGTTAGGATCTTCCATGGATATCACATAGGTGCCCTGTGATGAATAGGTGTGGCGAGCCTGGGTGGCTCCCATTTCCGGCACATAAGCATATACGTTACGGCTGATGTCGTTACCGTAATTTATCTTTTGTGTTCTTGGCAGTTCACTGCTGGAGCCATCTCCCCAGGAGATCTCCAGAAATGGCCTGTCGGCAGGGGCAGAGGTACGTGTATAGGTGATGATGGTAATTTCATAGGTCAGGCCGGAAACATATTTGAATGTGATCTCTCCTGCCCGCTGATGTGTGGCATAAGCAGAAGTTAAGCAGCTAAGCATTATCAATATCAGGACAATATGCTTTTTCATCATCGATCAATGTTGTTCAGGGCATCTCAAAATTAATAATAATCCTTAGAATAATGCACCTCCGTCATGAAACATTATTATAATTTGATGTAACTTTGTTTATTGTTCAGTATTGGAGTAAGCTCGTATGTACATCCCCAACCCGGAAACAGAAAAAAAAGAGATCATCAATCGGTATCGCAACCTGCTCAGGGTTTGGTCGAAGCGGGAAAAGCCTGTCAATAAGAAACTGGTGCGTAAAGCATTTAACCTTGCCGTGGATGCGCATAAAGATATGCGCCGAAAGTCGGGTGAACCCTATATCTATCATCCCCTTGAAGTGGCCAGGATTGCAGCCGGTGAGATCGGGCTGGGTACAACATCCGTTATCTGCGCCCTTTTACATGATGTTGTTGAAGATTCTGAGTATACCCTGGCAGATATCCGGAGCTTATTTGGTGATACGGTAACCCGTATCATCGATGGGCTTACCAAGATAGGGGAGATATTTGAAAATCAGTCTTCTTCAATGCAAGCTGAGAACTTCAGGAAAATGATGCTTACCCTTTCTGTTGATGTCAGGGTGATCCTGATAAAGCTGGCCGACCGCCTCCATAATATGCGCACACTGGATGCCATGCCACGCGATAAACAATTAAAAATTGCATCCGAAACCCTGTACATGTTTGCCCCCCTTGCCAATCGCCTGGGCCTTCATGCCATCAAAAGCGAACTTGAAGACCTTTCATTGAAATTTCTGGAACCTGAGATATTCAATACGATATACAATAAGCTGGAAGAATCCCGTCCGGAAAGAAAGCGCTTCATAAACAAGTTTATCTATCCGATCAAGAAAGACCTGGCAGGCAAAGGAATGGATTTCAGTATCCTGGGCAGGGAGAAATCAGTATTCTCCATCTGGGAGAAGATGAAGAAAAAGGAGATCCCTTTCGAGGATGTTTTCGATCTCTTTGCCATCCGGGTTATTATTAACACGCCCCATGAGCACGAAAAGGAGCAATGCTGGCGCGTATATTCAGTGATCACAGATTTTTACAGGCCTAACCAGCAAAGGTTGCGTGATTGGATATCTCTGCCCAGGGCTAACGGCTATGAAGCATTGCATACGACGGTGATGAGCCGTACCGGTAGGTGGGTTGAAGTGCAGATCAGGACCACACGAATGGATGAGATCGCGGAAAAAGGATATGCTGCACATTGGAAATATAAGGATGGGATTGACCGGGAAACCGGTCTCGATGAATGGCTGAGCAAGATCAGGGAGATGTTGCAAAGTGAAGATTCTGATGCCCTTGATTTTGTCGATGATTTTAAGCTGAACCTTTTCTCTGAGGAGATCTTCGTGTATACACCACAGGGTGACCTCAAAAATCTTCCTGCCGGATCGACGGTACTCGATTTTGCCTACAATATACACTCGCAGATCGGGAACCAGGCAATAGGAGCCAAGGTGAACCACGACCTGGTGCCCCTTAGCCATACAATGGTAAGCGGTGACCAGGTAGAAGTGATAGTTTCACAAAAACAGGTGCCCCACGAAAACTGGCTGGAGTTTGTGGTCACCGCCCGTGCAAAACACCGCATCAAGAAAGCACTCAAAGATGAATACCGAAAATACGCCGACGAAGGGAAACAAATGCTTGAAAACTTATTTGAGCAGCAAAAGGTGGAATTCTCCGAAGGTGTTGTTGCACGTTTTATGGAATATCTGGAATATCAATCCATTAACAAGATGTACTACGATTTTGTTAAAGGAAATATCACTCCCCCAAAGGTAAAGGCATTCACACAGCTATCGGATAAAGGAAGCTGGTTACGGTTTATCGGCCGTCCCTTCTCCAGATCGAAGCATAATATATCGGTCAGTCAGGACCTGATCGAGAAGATGAAGCAAAAGCCTGAAACACTGGTCCTCAGCGATAACATTGAAGACATACGTTACGTGATCTCCAAATGCTGTAACCCTATTCCGGGCGATGATGTGCTGGGATTCATGAACCGGAAAGGCCGCATTATGATACACAGAACCAATTGCCCGACAGCCATTCAATCGATGTCGAGCCATGGAAACAATATCATCAAAGCCAAATGGAGAACCAATGAGTCGATCGGGTTCCTGACCGGCATTAAGATCAAAGGGGTTGATAAAAAAGGGCTTGTTAAACAAATCTCAGAGGTGATCTACGACAAACATGGCCTTGGGATACGTTCCTTTCATCTTAATACACATGAAGGGCTCACCGATGCTGTCATTATGCTCTATATACAGAATACAGAAATCCTTAACAAGCTGATCGATGACCTCAAGAAGATTCATGAAATTCAAAAGGTCAGCCGCATTGATCGTTCAGGGGCATAATACCCGTTTTTTTCTGATTAATAAATGAAATAAATATCATTTTGGTAAAATTATTTTTATTTATACCAAATTATAATAGATATTTTATTTAATTTTGAGGTTCGATTAAAATGTACTTCGATGAAAGATACGAATAAGGATACGTTGGAGCAGGTTAAAAAGATCTTCACGGATTATCTTGAGCAACGGGGACATCGGAAAACGCCTGAAAGATACACGATCTTAAAGGAGATTTATGCTACAGAGGGGCATTTCGATATAGAGACCCTTTATATACGCATGAAAAATAATAAGTATCGTGTCAGCAGGGCCACATTGTACAATACCATCGAATTGTTGCTTGATTGCAATCTGGTAACAAGGCATCAGTTCGGAAATAATTGTGCACAGTTTGAGCGTTCCTACAAGTTTAAAAAGCATGATCATTTTATCAATTCAAGTGATGGGAAAGTAATTGAATTCTCAGATCCGAGGATAGAAGATATCAAGGAGTATGTTGAGAAAACACTCAATGTTGAGGTTACCCACCACTCGCTCACATTTTACGGCCATATCAAACAATAAAAACCGTTTCCATGAAATATCCATATGTGCGATGTTCATTTAAATCGTGGATGTTAATTATGGATATTCCGTCTTACCTTTGTAACCAAAATTATTGACAGATGAAAATTGATGTGCTTCTGGGTCTCCAGTGGGGAGATGAAGGTAAGGGGAAAATTGTGGATGTACTTACCCCCCGCTATGATATTATTGCCCGTTTTCAGGGAGGGCCCAATGCTGGGCATACCATAATTTTTGAAGAAAAGAAATTTGTACTGCATACTATACCGTCAGGGATATTTTCGGAGAAGTCGAAAAATGTAGTTGGAAACGGGGTTATCCTCGATCCTTTTATCATGCAGAAGGAATTGGAAAACCTCGACAGCCATGATATTCCTGCCCGGGACCGCCTGTATATTTCCCGCAAGGCACACCTGATCACTCCTTCGCATCGCTTGCTGGATGCTGTCTATGAAAAATCAAAAGGGGAGGAAAAGATCGGGTCTACCCTGAAAGGT
>QMPN01000289.1 GCA_003648575.1 Bacteroidota bacterium | reverse complement strand
TTGCAGGAATAAAATTCAAGAATACATCTACACCTCTGGCAAAGTCAATATTATCATAAACCTTATCGATAGTAGCCTTAGTAGGTATTCCATCGTAAAATTCTAAATCTCCAAGACGTGAATCAACATGATTTGGTGTTAAAATTTTTGTTGGAATATCCGTTTTGTATTTCGATAGTATATCATCGAAAGCGTTTTGTGAATCAGTACCAATTGCTTGGTTCTCGTTGGTGTTTTGGCAGCCCGTTACTAATAATAATCCTGCAATAGCTGTCAGGAAAATTGCTTTTTTCATGTGGTTTATCTTTTATTGCTCAATTGTAAGTTTGTCTATTGGTCTATATAACCCTGTGGCATTGATTAAGTTTAAAAATGAAATCCAAGATTAATGGCTGAGTCAACATTTATTCAGTTTCAAAGCCAGTTTATTCTGTTTCATACCATCAATTAATATTTCGGACAGAACCTTAATGATGGGAAAAGCTCCGTCTCGGAAGTTGCCCTCAGGCATGGTATCACCCATATGGGACAGCTCTCAAGGGATTACAAACTTTTGTTTGGTGAATTACCCAGTGTCACACTAAAGAGGGTGAAGAAGCAGGCCTGATGCATGTATATCCTTCGATAGACTATTCTACGATCCTGACCACAATCTCCTCGGCAATGTAGAGGGCGGTGGTCATGGTCTCCAGGTTATTGTATAGTTCACCTGTAGCCCCTGAATAGTGGCTACGGCCAATGATATCCATCAGGCATTCCTCATCAGGCTGGTCCGGATCGATGATGGCCATGTAAACCAGTGCCGGCTGGCAGGAGGTCTTGTACTCGTCATCATCCGGATACTTGTCGGTTGTCCAGTATTCGTTCCAGTCCCATGTCTGATTGATTTCAAAAAGCACTCTGAATTTACCTGTTACAGGTTCGTTCAGGCGGGTATGAAGAACGAAGCTTTTATCGGGGGTAGGTCCTGTGTAGGCATCAACTACCGGATCCTGGGGTGTGGGAAGGTAGAGACCATCTTCGGTTTTGATTCCTCTCTGGTGCGACCAGCGGGGGAGGGCAGCAGGCCGGCGGATTTCTCCAGGCATCCAGAAACCTTTGGAGGCATCTCCGTGTTGAAAGACCCCTTTCCCGATGGATTCGGCCACATAAAGGGTTTGTACAAACTCACCTGATTCGCCCTCAAGCCATATGGCCATCAGGGGATGGTTATGACCATCGCCCCGGGTCATTTCGACTTCCAGTTTGGGCCCTTTACCATTGGGATTGGAGGTGATGTGATCGGGAACTTCATTTACAGGAACCTTTGAGGTGCTGCACGAAAGTGCTAACATCATCAAACTTGCTATTATAAAGTTGTTTTTCATGATAATTTCACAGTTTCAGAAAGGAATATTTTTCCTGCAAGGCAAGTCTTTTTGCATCCCGCTTTCGTAGGGTATTTTCATGGGCCTCCCCGTTTTCTTCAAGTGCCCGGTGCTCTTCCATCCTGATGAGGGGTTCCAGGTCATTAATGATTTGTTGTGACTCCCCGGATACCAGAACACTTTGGAACTTCTCCCAGATATAACGGGTGGCCAGGGGATTAAGGTGAAGCATATCGTCGGCATAATAGCGGTAGTCGCGGAGTTCATCCATGGTGATTTCGTAGGAGGGAAAGTAGAATACCTTTCCGGGGAACTGCTGCTCAAGGGCCTCTGAGGCCAGCAGGAGGGAGGCCTTACTGAGCTGGTTTCCATGCGCCCCGTCCTTCCAGTGCCTTACCGGACTTACGGTTATGAGAATTTTCAAATCCGGGTTGTGAATGAAAAGCTGAGGCAGCAGATCGCTGTACTTGTTAATGATCTCCTTAACGGAAAGTCTCGACCTTGTAAACTGGCCCGATGGAATCTTATGGCAGTTGCACACCACTGATCCGGTGGGCTTATACTGGTAGACCCATGAGGTACCCCATGTAATCACAAGCAGACTGGCTTGTTGAAGTTCTTTTTTAGCCTTCAGAAAAGAGCGGTTGATACCCTCCAGGCACCTTTGCTGATCAGAGGATGAAAACCCCGTATAGTGGTCAAATGAAAACCAACGGTCTTTGTACTGATTAAGATCCTCAGCCACATAGGCCTCCTTCAGCATGAGTGCTTCCAGTTGCCGGCCAAGTGAGGCCGGGTTATAGGTGACCCCAAAGGGATTTATATTCACAGGGAACTTCCACCTCTCAAGGAGCCTTCCGATGTTCTCGGTAAAGCATGAACCCATGAACAGGGAGGGTGCGTGATGATCCATGCGAAAAGGATACTCGGGAAGGCCAAGCTCGGTAATCAGTTTCATGTAATGGTATTTTATCTTCCATACAAGATACAGAAAATGCTGTGAACGATTTCGATGTCTTTTGGGTAGGGATGTGATTTAATCTGAATCAAATCATATATTTGAAGTAGAAAGCTTTATAGGAATATTAAATGAAAGGAAGAGATACTATGCGAAGTCTGACATGTTTACTGATCATTCTTATGATATCTTCCTGTGGAGTGAGGGAAGAAAAAGCAACTCAAAGAGAAGAATCTCTCAAGAAGGAGTATCTCCAGAAAGGTGGAGAGATCGTAAATCTGAGCCAGTCAGAGTTATTGAAAAATGTCTCTATTGCAACGAAAACAGGAGGGCCCGGATATGCGATCGATTTCTGCAATCTTCGCGCAATGGAAATAAAGGATAGCCTGTCCCGTTTGAATAACTGTCAGATTCAGCGGATCGCGCTAAAATACCGCAATCCATTGGATAAGCCACAATCCAAAAAGGAAGAAGACTTACTCAGGCAGTATCAGCTTACTGTTCAGAGAGGTGATTCAATAAAACCAGAAGTCTACGTCCTTGAGGACCGGATTGAATATTATCAGCCAATTTTCATTAACAAGGGAGCCTGCCTGATCTGTCATGGCGTACCGGGTACCCAGGTTACCGATGAAACCCTGGAAAAGATAATGGCGCGATATCCCAATGATCTGGCGACAGGTTTCTCAATGAATGATTTCAGGGGGGCTTGGAAGATTACCTTCATGAAATGAGCCCCCGGACTATTGAGCTTTCCTCAATCCTTCAAATTTTACAATCCAGGAATCATCATCGGAGAATGCTTGCTGTATCAGGTGATGAAAAAGTGATATTGTGTCTCGTAACCAATGTCTTACGATCAATTGGCTCCTACTCTGATATACAGGCAGATAGTAAAATGAAGCACGTTGCGATCAGTGAGATCTTTATCATTTAGAGTTGTTTTTTTTTCAAAACTGTCAGCTACTCTTTTAATCTAGCAGAAATATATTACAAGGAGACAAACTTGAGGGAGTCCTTGAGATCGAATAGAAGGACTTAATTATATTGTTCTTTAAATATCTCGATCAGCTTTTCTGCCGGAATGACTTTGTTGGGGTAGAGGTGCATGGTGTCTAGAACCTTGTTTGTGGCCATAGGATTCAGTCCCAGATGTATGCTGATATCCTTAATGAAATTAAGTTCTTTTTCGCTGGTCTTTTTGTCGATGTTCATAAGCAGAACCAGGCGGTGGAATTGCAATATCCGGTCAAATTCAGATTCGGGAGGTGTAAACTCGATATATTCATCGAACAGGTGATCGAAATCTTCCTTACTGACATGGAGTGATTGGGCTATGCTCAGTAAAAAGGTGTACTCTTTTTCACGTACTTCGTGGTCGCAACGTGATAGCTTGATGAGCTCCGTTAGAAGACTTAATTTTTCATCCATTGTTGTTGGGCTAGGGGTTCATTTCGAAATATACAATTTTACTGTATAACAATAACTCCCGGCCTTTCGATGCAAAGGGTTTACTATCTTGCTTTAATGAACCAAAATGATTTTAAAATTTGATCGTATAACACTTTTTGCTGCTCCTATGCCTCCATCGCTGTCACATGAAGAGCCGTTAAGGAATTGGGTTAAAAGAATCATTATGGTCAAAACAAGTCTTTACTTGTATCACCTAAGGAGATTAATGGATTTCGAAATGCGATTGATCTGGTCTAATGGTTGGGTGTTGCAGCAATCGCATAAAATGAACCAGTACTGCCGGGATAAGACCATAGCTTTGCGGAGATGCCCCCAACTTATTGTGATACCTCATCATTTGAGATATTTTTTCATAACATTGAATCTATATATTATTCATGCAGAAAGCCATACAAATCAGTACTCCGGTCCATAACGGCCTTTACGACATCACCCGCCAGGTCGAGGCCATCGTAACAGAAAGTGGCGTTCAAGCCGGACTCGTCAATGTCTATGTCCAGGGTGCAACAGCCGGAGTAATGATCCAGGAGAACTGGGATGATTCGGTACAAAGGGATGTGGTGAGTCTATTGAACAAGCTAATCCCTAATGGGGTTTGGGAGCACGACCGGCAGGATGGCAACGGGGATTCGCAC
>QMPN01000288.1 GCA_003648575.1 Bacteroidota bacterium | reverse complement strand
TTCTGATAAATACTGGGCTGTTAATACTCCTTCCTTTGATACTATTCAAGTACCTTATCCAGAAAAAGAAAATCAGATGATTATTACTTATAGGGCAGACCATGACCCTATAGTAATTACAGAGACAAGTAATTTAAATGATATATATGTACCCATTTCGCCTAGTTATTTAGAACCTCTATTACTGTATATAGCTGCTAGAGTTTATACGAATATGACCACTAATGAAGGTAACGAAGGGAATAATTATACCGCTAAATTTGAGGCATCTATTAAGCAAATAGAGCAATTAAATTTAAAAACTAACGTGGACACACAAAATATTAAACTCGATGAAAATGGGTGGGTATAATGGGTATAACAAATTCTAATGTTTCTTATAGTGGCTTAGTAGAAAAATATATAGGAACCGCTTACGATACTGTAAAGTATGTAGCAGATAATATGTCATATATTATTGCTGTTGGTGAGATTGACGGTATTGAAGATATTGCGGATGATATTGCAGAAGCGATTGTTATTGTAGAGGCTGCAGTAGTAAGAGCAGAAGCGGCTGCAGTTTCGTCTGAAGCATCAGAAGTTAATGCTAAGGCTAGTGAGAACAGTGCTAGTCAAGATGCAGCAGATGCTCAGGCAGCTGCTATTTTGACCGGTAATGATGCTATACAAACATCAGCAGATGTATCTCAAACATCCTCAGACGTTGTTATAACAAATTCTAATGTTATTATTACTGGCGATAATGTTACTAAAACAAATACAGATGCTTCTCAGACACAGGAAGACTCTATTCAGACACAGGAAGATGTGGTTACTACCAGTGCAAATGCAGATAGGGCAGTTATTGCTGCAGACAATGCAGATGCTACTTGGACAGAATTTGATGAGCTTTACTTAGGGGCTCATGCAGTACCTCCTATAGTAGATAATAATGGTGCCCCTCTACAAGTAGGTGCACTATATCAAGATATTACTGCTGACCCAGATTTAATGAAGTTCTGGGATGGTGCAGTATGGAAAACAGCTTATGCTACTTCAGATGCAGTAAACCACGCTTCTTTAACTGGTTTAACAGCAGATGATCATAGTGTAGGTATAAATGCTTATTTAAATAATCTCCGACATGGATTAATTATCGGTAATCCTCATGGAGTTACTAAATCAGAGGTTGGTTTAAGTAACGTAGATAATACTTCTGATATTAATAAACCCATATCAACTGCTACTCAAACCGCATTAAATACAAAAATAGATGAACCTCTTACTCCTCCTGCTGAAGGAAGTTTAGTTTTAGTAGGGGATGGTACAGGTGAAGTTACTTCTTGGGAAAAGAGAACAACCCCTCTTGACCTTAGTAATGGTTTAGCTACTAAAGAAGATAACTTAGGTAATCCTCCAGAAGATGAGAGAGTACTTGCTAGTACTACAGGAGGTGTTAGAAGCTGGAGAAATGTAGCTTCTGCATGGTTAGATTTAACAGATACTCCTAGTAGTTTCTTTGGACAAGGAGGAAGATTAGTATCTGTTACAGGTTCAGAAGATTCCCTTGAATTAGTAGATTATTCTACTGCACTATATGTTGGAGTCACTCCTAAAGCTAGTCCAGTAGCAGGAGCCTTATGGTTAAATTCTAATAACGGGCAATTATATACTTGGTATACTTCCCCTATAGGCGGTAATTCCCAGTGGATTAAAGATAACGTAGGAGTAGTATAACGTGAGTGCTATTGAATTTCCCAGTAATCCAATTTTAAATCAAGAGCATACCCATGATGGTGTAGTATGGAAGTGTGAAGAAGATACTCATCCTATTTGGTCTCCTAAGAATCCTGACTATCTTCCTATAGATGGTTCTAAGTCTATGACAGGTCAGTTAAGTATTCTTCCTAGTGCTCCTACTGACCCCAGCCATGCAGTAAGAAAAGATTATGCAGATACTGTCAGTGAGCTAATTGTAGCTATAGATAAAGAAATTAATGTTAACAGCATTATTGATGTATTTATTTATGACACAGCTCTAGACCCAGATGCTTCATGGATTAATCTTTCCAATATAGATTTTCCTAAAGTATCTTTGATGACTTTAGAAAATAATTTACTTACTATTTACGACGCAAATGACTTCTCATTACCAGTTATAAAAACCATAGTTGTTAATTCAGCTAAAGTTGTCCATGCTAAACAAGGTAAGATATACGTAGGTGGTACCGGTTTAAAGTCCTTTGACATTGTTACAGATTATACTGAACAAGACTTAGCTTCTTTAATAGTAAACCCTACTGTAAATAAAGTAGCTTCTACATCTGACGCACTAAATAATATAATTGTTGCGGTAGCAACTGCTGGAGGAGTCTCTATTATAAAAGAGAATAATACTTCAGTTCATATCACTTTTAGTACTTATACAGGGAATTCTTATGCAGGTTTTAATGAAGCAGGTAAATTATTTATTTCTGCTGATACCGGTGTCGGAGACTTAGTTCTACTTAAGTACGACATACTTCCTGTAACAGATTTAATAGATGGTTGGGCTACTTTATACAGTAACTCTGGACAATCTCCTGATTTAATTATAGACCCCAAAGCAGACGGTGTGCAGGAGATAAACTTTACTTGGTATACCGCAAATAATGTTTTAGCCATTGGTTATGATAAGCAACTTACTTTGCTTCAAGAGAATACAACTAATCCTTCTGATGGAATGGTTAACTTTATTGCTCCTGACTACAATTCAGGGTGGCAGAAAGGAGTTATTCACGGTGCCTGGCTAGCAGATACAGACACTAGAAATCTCCAAGATACTGAACTAGTATTGAATGGAGGATTTACCTCACTGGATAATTGGACTAAAGACGGTATTGGTACTTTAGCTATTGATAGCCAAAGAATGTTAGTTACAAATAATTCAAGTGGTTCAGATAGAACTATTGCTTACCAAGTAGTAAATGTTGAGGCAGGTAAAGGTTATAGATTTGCTGTTGAAGGTACGCCTTCTACTATTAATCCTACTGCTAGAATTAGAGATGGCAGTGATATTAATACAGGTACTATTTTATTTGATGGGCCTATTACAAGTGATTATTATGTAGATATTGAAGCTTTAACTGGCAATTTTACTATTAGTTTGCGTGGAGAAGATACTACAGGCAACGGTACTACTTATTATGATAATGTATCCATAACAGCTATTGATTTAGATAGGTCTTATAGAGCTACAAATCTTAAAATAGTAGGAAGTATCACTAGACCTCAAGTAAATACTGGTACAGAGCTAGTAGCTTGTGATAACTTAAGTGCTAGTAATTATCTAGAACAAACTGATGTTAGATTCGTAAATACCTTATTTGTATATGGATGGCAGAAACATGCTATTAACGGTTGGGAATTTAAACATGGTATAGCCAGTAGCAATCCTATTGATGGTGTTACTATTGCAGGCAATACTTTTAAAGTAGCAGGTACTTTACCTAAGACACTAATTAGATTAGGAGAAGAACTTACTGAAGAGCAGATTAATTATATTGTAGCTACTGAGAATGCTTTATTTGCAGAAAATAGTAACTGTACTATTCAAGGTACTTTACCTAAAATAGTAACATTAGGTTATTCTGAAAATGATAATGTACTAGTTGTTTGTAGTGAGAATGCTACTACAAGATTTAGTTCTTTAACTGTTGTATCTAATTCTACTGATATATCTACCTCTGTTTATAGAAGCTGTGGTAGTAAAGAAATGGCGGGAAATTAATATGAGTGCTAAGTATACGCAGGATGAAATGAATGTACGTGAAGTCATGAATACTGTAAATTGTGGTGGCTTAATGGGGTCAGAAGGTTCTACTACTTCTGATAGTAATAATGAATGGGATGGTGGCAATGCTGCTACTGTTTACTCTGTAGTGGACATTGAAATAGAATCAGGAGGGGCATAATAATGGCTTCGATACTTAGGCAAAGACGGGATTCGGCAGCTAATTGGGCATCTAATGACCCTGTTATTCCTGATGGGCAGTTTGTATTTGATACAACTAATAATCAATATAGAATGGGTAATGGCATTGATAATTACAGTGCATTGCCTCTTCAATCTGGTACTCCTGGAGCAGATGGTGCTGACGGTGCTGATGGAGTAGACGGAGTTGATGGCACAATATCAGGCTTATTAGGTACTGATTTAGACTGTAATGGTTTTACAGTGAATAAAGGTGCTGTACGTCAAATTGCTGCTGCAAGTCCAGCAGATGCTGCCACACACACGTTTGATTTTACTGCAGGGGATATGCAACAAGTCACTTGCCCAGCTACAGGAATTATTACATTTGCTTTTTCTGGATTTCCAGCAGGAGATGTAGCAGGGTTTACTATAGATTTAGTTAATGCAGGTAACTGTGTAGTTAACTTCCCAGCAGGGATTACTTATAGCAATGGTACAGT
>QMPN01000287.1 GCA_003648575.1 Bacteroidota bacterium | reverse complement strand
TTGCATTAATTGTATTTTCCATTACGGCCTGTATAAGTGACCGGGAAAAGGTGAGTTCTGAAGCCAGGAGTCCGGCCATTTCCGAAAATTCCCTGACCATGGCAACCCTCTATACTTATTATGCTCATGAATACCGTGCCCTTGCGTACCAGGCATTTAATATTGCACGTGAGAGGGTGGATGAGATCCGCATGGACAATCCATACAATGAAAACCTTGCCATAGTGGTTGATATCGATGAAACCGTGCTTGATAACAGCCCTTTCGAGGCACTGATGATAGCCAAAGACACTAACTATCCATACATGTGGAACGAATGGTGTGATCAGGCTGATGCCGGGGCGGTTCCGGGCGCACTGGAGTTTCTTCGACACGCCGATTCCATTGGCTTTAACATCTTCTACCTGTCTAACCGCAAGGAAAAATATGTAAAGAAGAGCACTATGGAAAATCTTGTAAGCCTGGGCTTTCCACAGATCGAAGAGGAGCATTTCCTGCTTCGCTTAGAGAAGTCGGATGAAAACCCGAATCCCTCAGATAAGCAAATGCGAAGGGATGGGATCACAGCAAACGGATACGAGATCGTCATGTTGATAGGAGATAACCTCGGGGATTTCTACACGGATGCGAGCGACAATAATTCAAGGCGTGAACAACTGGATTCTTTCGAAAGGGAATTCGGCCATAAGTTCATCATCCTTCCCAATGCCATGTACGGCAATTGGCCGGGAAGCATTGGCGCTGCTGATGCGGCATCCATGGACTCTTTGTTGCTTGAAATGACCAAAGTCTTTAAGTAGCAGTTTCTATCCATCCGGAAGGTGATGATAAGATTGCTGAGCTTCTGAAGGCAGGCAACCCTAACAGCTTAACGTGCTATCGTTACCCTTTCGGTAATTACCTGCTCATTCACTATCAGCTGCACGAAGTAAACCCCGTTTTGGAGGTTTTCTCCGCTTACCCTGATAATTTGTTCTCCTGCAGCATGCATTCCTTCGTCGGCCTGGTAAACCAGCTCACCAATGATGTTGTACATATTCACTTTAATATGGCTCACCTCAAGTGTTGTGATGGCAATATTGGTGTAGTTGCTGAAGGGGTTGGGATAAACTTTCACTTCTGCACCTGCAATGATTTCTTCGATGCCTGTATCATCATCAGTCTGGAAGTCGGTACCTTTTACAGAGCCGAAGTCGCCTATTGCCTGCAGAATGTAGTTGTTGCCACCATAATAAAGGGCAAAGAATCCCGGTGCGCTCAGGCCATCGCCACCGGCATCATAAAGATAAAACTGGTAGCATGAGAGGTCGTCTAATTGGAAATCTTCCATAATGGTCAGATTTGGTTCACTGTATGGTCCGCCGGAGTGTACAACCGTGCCATCAGCATCAAGGATCTCCCAGGTAGTCTCACCCGGTTTGTTGTCTGTTCTCAGGATAAGGCTGACTTCTGACGGTGTGATGTCGGCACCCGGCACCATGTGGTTGATGGTATCATTCAGCGGGTACTGGTCGGCCTGTCCATTCGGGTTCTCAGAGTAGATCTTTACATAATTTTCATCACCGGGAGTAAAGGTGATCTCAGGCAGCATGACATCTTCCTCTTCGAGGAATGCAAGGCTGCCTGTCCAGTCGAAAGTGCTGAAGGAGCCACCATTCACATTGTATTTGATAGTGATTGATGTCAGGTCTTCATTGCCATTATTACGGAGAACAACCACCGGATCAAATGAACCTGAACACGATTTTTCCGGCAGGTTTGAAAGCTGTGAGAGTGAAGCATCATAATCATTCACATTACCCATTTCGATAAGTTCTTTCTTGCCGGCATTAAGGATTTGCTTTGAGCCGTATTCCTGTAAAAAGATCACAATTTCACAATGTTCTGTAACCCAGCTCGGATCCAGGGAGAAATTGTAATTCTGCTCGATCACATTCCCGCCTGAGAAGTCAAGCTGTATGCCATTGTGATTGGGCAGCATTAAGCGCTGTACAAAGTTCAATATGGACTGGCCTTGCCAGAATTCAGGGATCTCTGATTCCGTAACAACACAATGCAGACGGATATCTGATCCGGCGTATGGATCAACCATTTCAATGATAACATCAACATTAAAATCGATCAGGCCGGATGATGATCCCTGGATATCGATTGAAAAAGATGAAGGGATTGCGATTTTCTGATTATAACGTGGCAGGTATTGCGGGTACATGCTTGTACCGGCGCTACCGCCAACATATGCTGATCCGCCATCGAATAAGGCCGTTGGATAGCCGCTGATGCCATAATAGGAATTTCTGGCATTGGAGGCAGAATTTGTATAGTCATCTCCATTGTGGTTTTCGATGATGGCAACATCATGGCCATTGGCAACCAGGTCGTCAGCACCCATGGCAGCGCCGGGGCAGTATGGACACCAGGTTCCGGTGCCGATCTCAACAACTACCTTGTCGCGTGCAATCTGTTGGGACATAAGGACGCTGACACTGGCCAGCAGTACGATAATAGTAAAAATAGATTTTTTCATAGTATTTGTTTTGTAAATTTATGCTAATGTTTGTTGTAGAGACAAAACTAATCTTATTTGGTTGTCTTATGCAAGAATTATCCTAAGTATTTACATATTTATCTATATTTAACTTTTCGTAAGACTTAGATATGATAAATATTTATTAATTTTGCAGTCCTAATTTGATATTCACAAAAACAACACATTATGAAAAAATTAATACTCATTTTAATCACTTCGCTGTTTATATCCTCAACAGCTTTTTCACAGATCGTGCTTTCCGCTGAATTCGGTCCAACAGCTTTTTCTCCTTCTATAACTTTTAATGGGGCACCAGGTGATTTAGAAATTGTTGGTCATATTGGTGTCACCAATAGTGGCCCCGAAAGTATAAACGTCATAGTGGCAAGAGAGCAACTGTTTCTGGTTGATGGATCCCGAAGTCAGTTTTGCTGGGGTGTGTGTTATTCTTTTGATGTCGACACTTCAGGGCCTTTACCCCTTGCACCGGGTGAATTAAACAATGAGTTTTCAGGTCACTATCAGCCGCAGAACACTGAAGGTGTTTCCATTATCAAATATACTTTTTATGATGAAAATGATCCTTCTGGGAATTTTGCTTCTGTAATCGTACATTACAACAGCTTATTCTCGATCTCAAGTGTTGCTGGCGATTTCATTTCTGAGCATGTAAGGCAACTGAACGGTTTTGTAGATGATCCTATTCATGGGGTGATCAAGATACATAATCATGCATCAGCGCCGCTTAATTTTATTGCTCTGAAGGGAGCACAAATAGTATTACCAAATACCGAAAACTGGTTTTGGTTCGACGGAGTTCAATATCCTGCCACTGTGGATACTTCAGGTCTGGTAAGCATTGACGCCGGTACAACAGATGAGTCATTCGAAGCATTTTATGATGCTGATGGAGTTGAAGGTATTTCAACAGTTTATTATGTATTCATGGATCCAACCAATCCAACCAGCTACGCTGTATTTCAGTTCACTTATTATGCTGAGAGCACTGGTATCAGTGATGAGATACTGGCAAATACAACATTCTACCCTGCTTATCCGAACCCTGCCGAAAGCTTTGTTTCTTTCGACTACGAGATCCCTGCCGAAGTGAACCGTGCTGAGATCCTGATCACCAACCTGCTTGGTGCAGTGGTTTATCAAAGTACACTGAGCGGACTTAACGGTACCGAAAGGATCGATGTTTCAAACTTCACCGAAGGCATTTACTTTGCCACCCTGAAACTCGATAATCATATTGCAACCTCGCAAAAGATTTTGGTTCAATAAAAGATACCGAATATGATTGTTTAGACCTCTGCTGTGATGGTGGGGGTTTTTTTTTGGGCCGGGGACGGGGGACGGGGGACGAGGGACGAGGGCGAGAAAACTTCTTCTATCATCTATCGCCTTCGAATATCGCATATCGCATATTAGATTATAAATTGTACAATCTAAATACAGAATTGTAAATTCTCCCCCCCCACCCAACCATCCCCATGCCAGGTTCAGGTTATTTGATCCATCATTTTTGAATAGAGAACAGAGGAACCCTCCTTCGCTTCGCTTCGGCGGGCACAGCAAGGAATAAGAATAAGAACATTGAAGTCATGGGGAGGGTTGGGGAGGGGAGCATGGTCGCGCCCCCACAGGGCGCCACTTTTTAATCGCCATCTTTTGCTATCGACATCCGGCCCCGACGGGGCCGGCATTGTCATATATCTGGTTTTTTTGTATCTTAGTTGTATAGAGGATTACGAAACGAACCAAAGGACAACATTAAGGATCACACAACGTACTGTCATAGGAAGGTTATGAAGGCATACAGTTTATATAATAATTAAGCATGAGGCGACTACTAATTTCTTTCATGATTATTACTTTAGGGTTAATCTCTTATTCACAAACAAATGAAAATAATCAAG
>QMPN01000286.1 GCA_003648575.1 Bacteroidota bacterium | reverse complement strand
GATCCAATGAGGATGATGGTAATTCTTGCCATTGCTTTCACGCCGAGGTGGAATGGCTGGATACTTGCCTTATTGCTACCCCTTGTTTCTTACTTCCTCGGTGATCATCCGATAATTACAAAAACATGCCTGATGGTGGCGGAGCTCTTGCTCAATGTTTGGTTATTCTGGTTCCTGCTGGATAAAACGAAAATGTCGCTGCTCGCCATTCTTCTCAGTATTGTATTCAGTAAAGTGGTATACTATTTGTTAAAATACCTTTGTATACAAATTGGATGGCTCAGCGGTGAACTTGTGTCTACCCCACTTGATATACAGGTGATCACTACAGTTTCATTCAGTGTATTTGTGTTTCTTGTTTTCTTGTTTAATGGTAAACCCAAAAGAAGATAGCTATGACCGGTTTTAATAAAATTGCAGCGTTTATGTTCCTGTTCTCCCTATTAATGCTTGGAGGATGCGATACAGCAGATGACAATAACCCATCACCTGTGCCTGATGCCAGGGATAAATTCGTAGGCAATTGGAATGTGACTGAACATTGCAGTAAAAGCAATTACGTTGTTACCATTGATAAAGATCCATCCAATTCGGCACAGGTGCTCATAAATAATTTTGCTGATGCCAAAGCTGGACAACCCGACACAGCCATTATTGCCGGAAGCTCTATAGTTCTTTACGCGCAGGTCAATAGTGAAAATTGGTTAATAGAAGGTAGCGGCCATTATAACAGCGATGAAACTATCGATTGGGCCTATGCTTTAACGATTGGCGGCACCCAGGATAACTGTTCAGCCACCTTTGTGAAAAACTAAGGGAAATTGAGCCTAAACACCCAACATCCAAAATCCAAAACTCAACCCTCAACCCTCAACCCTTCTTATTCTTCCTCGTGCTCTATCTCACTTTCGATCACACTTAACCTGGTGAGTACATCTTCATAGATATCATTGATGGCTTCCAGGTCTTGCTTGTAGTAGGCCATGCTGCTATCGAATTGTTCACGGTTGATTTCATACTGTGTGAATATGGCATGATAGTATGCCTCCCTGGCTTCTCCGATTTCATGACCCAGGTTTTGTTTTTGCCTCAGGGCAGACTCTGCCACTTCAACATCTGCAAGGATCAGAATAATTGTATCCTTTTCAATGAGATTGTCGGGTTTATACACTGTTGTATCATCATGTATTGTATAGCATGATGAGATCAGCAAGAGGCAGATACTCAGCAAAAGAAGCTTTTTTATTAAGCGGTACGGATCAGTTACCAACATCAGACAGGAATTTAATACGCATCATACGAATCTCCTCTTCAGAGAACTCTTCCTCACCAAGTTCCTCAAGTGCCTCTTCAATAGAATCAGATTCGGCTTCACCGAAGTAGTCATATATTTCTTCCTGGTGATATTCGTCGACATGTTCACTGATATAATAGTTGATATCGATCTTTGTTCCTGAGGTAACAATGCGTTCGATCTCATCGAGGAGCTGGCTCAGGCTGAGGCTTTTTGCACCGGCCAGGTCGTCGAGGGAGATCTTCCGGTCTATATTGGTGATGATAAAGACTTTAAGTCCTGACTTATTCACTACCGACTTCACCACCATGTCGTTTGGCCTGGTAATTTCGTTCTCTTCTACATATTGTGCTATCAGTTCCAGGAATGGCTTTCCATATTTTTTGGCTTTTCCGGCCCCAACACCGGTAATATGCTGCAGTTCATCTTCTTTTATTGGATACTGTATGGCCATGTCCTCAAGGGAAGGATCCTGGAAGATGACAAAGGGAGGCAGTCCCTCTTTCTTTGAAATGTCCTTCCTTAAGTCTTTGAGCATTGTGAATAGGATCTTATCGGCAGTGCTGATCTTGTGGCTGTCAGCAAATGCTTCTTCTCCATCATTCTCAAAGTCATGATCCTGAGCAAGCATAATGGAATAAGGTTTCTCAATGAAATCTTTACCTCCCTGGCTGATCTTCAGGAGACCATAATTGTCAATATCCTTTATGAGCATCTTTCTGATCAGGGCCTGCTTGATAACAGCATTCCAGTATTTTTCATCCTGGTCGGCGCCCTTTCCGTAGATGTCAAGCTTATTGTGCTTGTATGATTTAACGGCAGCAGTGTTCTTCCCGATCAGCACATGTACAATATGTTTGGCTTTGAACAGCTGGTTCATGGACACTATAGCCTCAAGCACGGTTTTAATATCATGACTGGCCTCTGTTTTTTTCTTGGGGTGAAGGCAATTGTCACATTCATCGCAGCTTTCCTTTTCATATGATTCCCCAAAATAATGTAACAGCAATTTATGCCGGCATTTGGCAGACTCTGCGTAGGATACTGTTTCCTGAAGGAGCTCTTTGGCGATCTCCTGTTCTGCCACCGGTTTTCCTTTCATGAACTTTTCCAACTTCACAATGTCATCGTAACTGTAAAATGTGATACAGTTACCTTCACCGTCATCCCGCCCGGCCCTTCCGGTTTCCTGGTAATAACTTTCTATGCTCTTTGGGATGTCGTGGTGAATGACAAACCTGACATCCGGTTTATCTATTCCCATGCCAAAGGCAATGGTGGCCACGATAACATCCATCTCCTCCATCAGGAATTTGTCCTGGTTGGTTTTTCTTGTAATCGAATCAAGGCCGGCATGGTAGGGCAGGGCTTTGATGCCGTTCACCTGAAGGGCATTAGCCAGCTCTTCCACTTTTTTTCTGCTCAGACAGTATACGATACCGGATTTGCCTAAATGGTTCTTGATATAGCGGATAATGTCGGGGATCACATTCTTTGTTTTGGGCCTGATCTCGTAATACAGGTTAGGCCTGTCGAAGGATGACATAAAGACCGCGGCATCGAGGATCTCGAGGTTTTTCAGGATATCATGCTGTACCTTTGGCGTAGCTGTTGCTGTAAGCGCCATGACCGGAACCTTTTGCCCTATAGTGTTGATAATGGGCCGCAGCCTCCTGTATTCCGGCCTGAAATCATGACCCCATTCCGAAATACAGTGCGCCTCGTCAATGGCATAAAAGGAAATCTTGATGGTTTTGAGGAACTCGATATTATCTTCCTTGGTGAGTGATTCCGGTGCTACATACAACAGCTTGGTCTTTTTCGCCACCAGATCAGTTCTAACCTGGGTCAATTCAGCCTTCGAAAGGGAGGAGTTCATTACATGTGCAATGCCTTCTTCGGCACCAAAGTTCCTGATGGTATCAACCTGGTTCTTCATCAAGGCGATAAGGGGGGATATTATTATTGCAGTACCCTCAGAGATAAGGGCAGGCAATTGATAGCACATGGACTTGCCTCCACCTGTTGGCATAATTACAAATGTATCCTTCCCATCAAGGACAGTTTCAATAATTGCTTCCTGATTTCCCTTGAAGCTGTCAAATCCGAAAATTTTCTTCAACAATTCGTGCAAGGAGTTCTTCATAGTCTCAGCCATATTCTTCAAAACTTAAAAATCAATATCTTTGTAGGGCCAGAGTAATAATTATCAGGAATAATTTTCGTTATAATTAAGCTGGAAAAGGGCATCATTTTTTGATTAAGTTTAAGAACTTTATTCCCGTTAAAACAAATATAAGCAAAAAAGCTATTTTTTGAAACAAAAAAATATTAAAAAAGTGTTAATAAAGTCATCAGAAGAGATTCAAAGCATTGCAATATCAACCATTGATAATGAGCTTTCTGCAGTTTCAGGCCTGAAAACATCCATTAACATTGATTTTGTGCACTGCGTTGAACGCATCATTCAATCGGATGGAAGGGTCATCCTGACAGGTATCGGAAAGAGTGCAAATATTGCCCGTAAGATCGTTTCCACCTTAAATTCAACCGGAACACCGGCTATTTTCATGCATGCGGCAGATGCAGTGCATGGTGACCTGGGCATTATCCGTGAAGATGATATTATCGTATGTATGTCGAAAAGCGGGGAAACACCTGAAATAAAAGTTTTGGTACCCCTGCTGAAAAGCAGGAAGAACTTTTTGATCGCTATGGTTGGAAATTGTTCGTCATACCTTGCAAAACATGCTGACCTGGTACTGGATACCACGGTTGAGAAGGAGGCATGCCCAAATAATCTTGTTCCAACAGCCAGCACTACCGCACAATTGGTGATGGGCGATGCCCTCGCCATGGCTTTATTATCATGCCGGGGCTTTACACCTGAGGATTTTGCACGTTTCCATCCCGGAGGGTCACTGGGGAAAAGAATGTACCTTAAGGTTTCTGATCTGTACAAGAATAATGAAAAACCAATGGTTAGACCTGCAGATGATATCAAAGACGTGATCATGGAGATCTCGTCCAAACGCCTGGGTGCTGCTGCTGTGGTTGAAGGAAATAAACTCCTTGGTATTATCACCGATGGCGACTTGCGTAGAATGCTCGAGCAAAAAATGGATATTGATAAGCTTACTGCTTTGGATATCATGACTGCGAATCCCTCT
>QMPN01000285.1 GCA_003648575.1 Bacteroidota bacterium | reverse complement strand
CTGTTAATTTCAATCTCCGGATATTTGGGGGAAAAGCGATAAGCCTTTTCTCCTTCAACAACATATTTCCCAAGCCCGACAGCAGCCACCACAAAACCTTCTTCCGGCTTCATATGTGAAACCGGGTAGTAGTTAAATGATTGTGCCACACCACTGATATGGGGATAAAAATAATTGCCATATTGATTCCCGACAACCTCCTGCAACACAATAGCCATTTTTTCTTCTTCGATCTTATAATTGATGGCTTCCACATAGCCTCGCGCTGTTTCTGAATAAACACTCGCATATACCAGCTTTATGGCATCCATAAGCTGTTGTAAGCGTACTTTTGGGCTCGTATGGTTGTTGGGCAAGATATAGGTCTCGAATATCCCGGCAAAAGGCTGGATCAATGAATCTTCAAATAGACCCGACGACCTCACAGCTATCGGTTTATGGATATCTTCCAGCACCAGTTTAAGTCTTTTTACCATTGTGTTTGTGAGTGGCGCTTTCAGGAAGGCTTTTTTGATAGTAGTATAGTTCTTCTCTGTAAGGATCAGATCTTTCAAGCCATTACCATCCATAAAATATTCGAACTCATCTGTACCGATCATCAGGGTTTTGGGCGCCTTGATGTGGATATGAGGAATATGTTGGCTGAAATCATAATTAAAAATCAGTGTGTTGATAAAGGCAATTCCACGTCCTTTACCACCCAGTGAGCCCTCTGAGAGAGCAACAATATTCGACTCATCGGATATGGCTGCTTTCTCGAATGGTATGATCTTTCCTTTATCCTGTTCATTCCTGAACCTGGCAATGATGTCGAGCATGTAGTTCCGGATCTTCTCCGGATTTTCGAAGTCGCTAACCTTATGCGGACTCAGAATCTTGGCGGCCTGGATCTCGCCCCTTGCCATCAGCCATAACGAGAAGTGATCCTTCTTTGCATGGTGTAGCAGGGATTCTACCGGGATCTTTTTGAGCTGTTTTTCGAACTCTTTCAGGGAGCGGGCCACGCCGATGACCTGCCCCTTATCATTGCGATAAACAAAGTTCCCGAAACCAAGGTAATGTGTGATGAAACTCTTAAAATCCTGTGATAGCGTTTCCGAGTTCTTGTGAATAAAAGTGGATTTAAGTTCGTAGGCTTTACGAGAATTCGAATCATCGGAAGACTGAATGATGACAGGAAGGTGTTTTGCATTTTTCCTGGCATATTGTACCAGTTTTAACCCGGCCTCATCATCGTCTTTACCATTTTTCTGAAACTTAACATCCGTTATCAGGCACAACATAAAATCCCTGTACTTATCGAGGATCTCTATTGCCTCTTCATAATCAGAAGCCAGGAGTATCTTTGGCCTGGCCCTTAGCTTCAGCACCTTATAAAGCTCATCTGTACTCACATCATCGATAATGCGCCTGGTTTGTTCAAGAACGGTATTATAAAGCATCGGAAGGTAAAGGGAATAGTACCTGGGTGAATCCTCCACCAGCAAGATCACTCTCACCATGCCAATGTTGGTGTCATTCTCGGCGTTGATGCGATCCTCCACATGTTTGATCATGGCAAAGAAAACCTGGGATTCCCCATTCCAGACAAACACTTTATCAATATGTTTTGTCGTGGATTTTCTTTTCATAACATATTCAATATCGCTATTGTTATTCAGCAGTAAAAAAACCGGGATATAATGATATTCATTCTTGATCTGACAACTCAGTCCTATCGGGGACTTTTTATCGGCTCCCATCATCAGGATCACAAGGTCGAAGTGTTTTGCGCGCAGCTGCTCCATCGCCTCCTGTTCGTTTGAAACCCCGGTGATCCTGGGTATGGAAGTCAGGTTAAGCTGGTAATATTCGCCCAAAACATGTTCTGAGAAACGCCCTTCTTTTTCAATGCTGTATGCGTCATAGAGTGTTGCGACCAGCAGTATCTCCTTTACTTTGAAAGGCATCAGGTCGTGATAGATATCACGGTCGTAGTTGCTTTTATTTAAAAATATCTGAAGCAACTGCCTGCTGTGTGCCTGTTCTGGCAATGCTGATGCATCCTTAGTACCATCAACAATGTGGAAGCGTTCCTTTTTCAGCAGGGTTCTTCCTTTTACACTGTTCAGGTAGCCTGTAATCTGACCGGCAATGTTATTGATAAGGTGCCGCTCTTCTTTCATAAAAGGCCCTTCATCCAGGTCGGGAAACTCACGCAGATAAAAAACCTCAATGTTACCTTTAATGCCATCAATCGTTTCGAATGCTTGTCGTTGTACCCAGCTGCTTGGCATAAAATTCCGGCTTGTAAATTCCAGGTCACCAAATGTAATGCGCGAGGCTGAATACTCAGGATATTGCCAGGCTTTATGAAGTATATCAACGATCCGGCTAAGGGTTTCTTCTATGCTTTTGCCTTCATTCAGTATCTGTGTGGCCTGATTAATTGCCGCCAGCTCTTTCAGCCTTTCCCCGGCTTCTGCCTGGAGTTTATGAAAGTCGTTACCCGGTGTTTTCTTGTCAGTCATCGCTGTTGAATAAGACATAAAAATGATACTGTAAAGGTACAAAATATACCTGTCTTGACACTTATGTTATTTAGAATCAATATACTATTCGTTTCTTGCAATTCTATGCAATTTTTGATTATTATTGTGAACATTTTCACAAAATCAGTTTTTCAACAACATAACACATATTAAAGCTATGACAAACAATGCGTATGAGTCTTTAGTTAAGGAATTCATGGCCAAGATAATAGCCAGGAATCCGGGAGAAGAGGAATTTCACCAGGCAGTAGAGGAAGTAGTCGCTACAATCATCCCTTATGTAGAGGAAAATCCCAAGTACAAAGCTGCCAAGATCCTTGAAAGAATTGCTGAACCTGAAAGGGTAATTTTATTCAGGGTCCCATGGAAAGATGACAAAGGTGAGATCCAGCTCAACAAAGGATACAGGATCGAGATGAACAGTGCAATTGGCCCTTATAAAGGCGGCCTCCGCTTCCATCCTACCGTAAACCTTGGTGTACTGAAATTCCTTGCTTACGAGCAGGTATTCAAAAACAGCCTTACCACACTTCCTATGGGCGGTGGTAAAGGTGGATCTGATTTCGACCCAAAAGGAAAATCTGACAATGAAGTCATGGCATTCTGCCAGAGCTTCATGACTGAGCTATTTCGTCATATCGGGCCAAACACTGATATTCCTGCCGGTGATATCGGCGTTGGCGGAAGGGAAATTGGTTTTCTTTTCGGCCAGTATAAACGGCTCAAAAATGAATTTACAGGTGTTCTAACAGGTAAAGGCCGCGAATGGGGTGGCAGCCTCATACGTCCTGAAGCTACAGGTTACGGACAGGTATATTTCGCACAAGAAATGCTCAAGACCCGTGGCGACAGCATGAAAGGCAAGATCTGTACCGTATCAGGCTCAGGTAACGTTGCTCAGTATGCAACTGAAAAAGCTACCGAACTGGGTGGCATAGTTGTTACAATGTCTGACTCAGCAGGCTTCATTTATGACCCTGATGGCATTACTGCAGAAAAGCTCGCTTTCGTAATGGATCTGAAAAACGTTAAGCGCGGCCGTATCAAAGAATATGCTGAGAAATACGGATGTGAATATTATGAAGGCAAACGTCCCTGGGGTATTAAATGTGACGTAGCCCTTCCTAGTGCAACCCAGAACGAGATTGATGAAGAAGATGCTAAAACACTGATCGCCAATGGTTGTTTCCTGGTTTCAGAAGGTGCCAACATGCCTTCCACACCAGAAGCAGTCGAAGTTTATCAGAATGCCAGGATCATGTACGGCCCGGGTAAAGCTGCCAACGCAGGTGGTGTTTCCGTTTCAGGCCTTGAAATGAGCCAGAACTCACTGCGTCTTTCATGGACGAGGGAAGAAGTTGATGCAAAACTGCAACAGATCATGAAAGATATCCATGCTACATGTGTGAAATATGGCCCTAAAGATGGTGACTACATTGATTATGTAACAGGTGCTAACATTGGTGGATTTGTAAAAATTGCTGATTCTATGATGGCGCAGGGATACGTATAAGAAATCAGAACTCAGAACTCAGAAATCAGAGATCAGAACTCAGAAATCAGAACTCAAAATTCAGATTTCAAAGTTCAAAGTTCAGAGTTCAAAGTTCAAGATCCCGTTTCGACAGAGGCGGGATCTTTTTTTATGGCAAAGAGGTAGGCGTTAAAGAAAGCATAGAATACCACGCCGGCTTGTGTTTCAAGCATCGATTCAAATAAGAGGTTGAATCCGATCAGGATCAGGAATACCAGATACAGGTAATGCTTTTGCTCCATGCTGTATAAAGCCGGCAGGATCAAATTCAGCAGTAAAACTATCAAGCCTATGATCCCCAGGGTGATCATGGTCTGCAAATACTGGTTGTGCGCATTCAACTCAAGTTTAAAAGCGTTCACCATATCCTTTTCATTATATTTGATCAGGAGCTGGTCTTT
>QMPN01000284.1 GCA_003648575.1 Bacteroidota bacterium | reverse complement strand
GTGAGCATGATAGGGGTGCCGTTCCGGATCTACGAACGCATGGCCTACAACAAAAAGGCTGCTAAGGTAGAACTGCAGGAACCGCCTGTATTCATCCTCGGACACTGGCGCAGCGGCACCACACACCTGCATAACCTCCTTTGCCAGGACCCGCTGGCATCATACGTAACCACATACCAGAGCGTATTCCCCGATCAGGCACTGGCCGCGGGATCGAAGTTTATCTTCAAAAACATTATGAAGATGATCATGCCACTGAAGAGGGCGGGCGACAACATTAATCTGAGCATCGACTACCCGCAGGAAGAAGAATTTACCCTGGGTGCTTGCATCCCGGCATGTTTCTATTACTTCTGGTACTTTCCGGAGAAGATCAAAGAGTACTATGATGAGTTCCTGAACTTTGAGGCCAGCGATCCCAAACTCAAACAGGAGTTCATGGATAACTACTGCCGTGTGATCAACAAGTCGATGCTGTACACGGGCAAACAACGCTTCCTCTCCAAAAATCCGGTCAATACGGCACGTATCCCCATGTTGCTGGAGATGTACCCTGATGCAAAGTTCATCCATATCTCCCGCAATCCGGTTGATGTGATCCTCTCTACCAGGCACTTCTTCTCACACATGATGCCGGGCCTCTCCCTGCACAAGATCGACCTGGAGAAGGTGAAAGAGGATATTTATCACACCTACGACCGCATGATGCACGACTACCTGGATACCAGGTCCATGATACCGGCCGAAAACCTTCATGAGATCAGATATGAAGACCTCATGGCCGATACCGGAGGTAAGATCAAAAGCATTTATGATCAATTTGGTTTCGAGGGCTTCGAAAAGGCCAGTCCCGTTATTGAATCATATGCCAAGGCCAAAAAAGGCTACGTGAAGAACAAATACGCCATTAAGCGTGCCCTGCTGGATGAGATACTTCAGCACACCGACTTCACCATGAAAGAATGGGGTTATGACATTCCCGATAACCTGGAAATCACTGACTAGCTAAACATTTCCTGGTACCCGGTACCTTGCACCCTAATTATACGTCGGCAGGTAGGAGTAGTCCTTTGCGTATCTCATCATCTGCGCCGCGAAGTCGTCCGGATATTCTACTTTGATATCTACGATCTCTTCACCATCAAAAACGGGTACGAGTAAGGGATTGAGAAAGCCGCCATAAGGCGACAGGTTCAGCTTCTCGAAGCGCAAGAGCACCTCGGCATGCAAGTTCGGGTCAACCTTTACAGCATAGTTCTCGACCAGTGCTTTTCCGGCTTCATAATCTCCTTCTGATTTGATGCGCTGTACCTCGGCGAGGAGCTCACCCATCAAGAAGTTCAGCTTGTCGTAGTCGTTGATCTTGAAATAGCTCTTTCCTTCTATATCCAGTTTCTCAATCACATTGTCTTCCAGTCCGTGCTCATAGCACCACCTGCTTATCAGCTGACGATTGCGCATATGCGCCTGCTCGATATCTTTCCCGGCTTGTATGCGGGTGAGCTGTGTCATCAGTCCATTGCGGAGGTAGCCGTCGTAGGCAGCCATGGCAGCTTCCTTGCTGGGAAGCAGTCCCAGCTCCTGCATCTTTGGCGACCACATATAATATAAAGCAAAGAGGTCGGCACGTGACTCTTCCAGCACGGAGCTGTAATTCTTCAAGGCCTCGGGGCTGGTGCCCGGAAGCAACTGCCCGGAACCATGTCCGAGGCATTCGTGCATGTCGGTATGGATATTGCCAGAGACATATCCATATTTTTTCTCACGCTCTATCTCCTCCAGAGTAGCGCAGAACTCTTCCAGGAAGCCATTGCCCAGGCTGGCCTGGTCGTAGGCATAGGTGATGTTGTCCATGGTCACCGACTTGGAACCGTGGTCTTTCCTGATCCAGTCGGCATTGGGGAGGTTGATACCGATAGGGGTAGAGGGATGGCAGTCGCCACCCAGCTGCGCCACGGTGATCACCTTGGCGGAAACACCTTTTACTTCTTCTTTTTTGAAACGATCATCGGTAGGGGAATTGTCTTCGAACCACTGCGCATTGCTGCTGATGACCACAGTACGCTTGGTAGCTTCCAGGTCCTTGAAGTTCACCACCGATTCCCAGCTGGCCTTCATGCCCATGGGGTCGCCATACACTTCGATGAATCCGTTCACGTAATCCACCCTGGGCTGCAGTTCTTCTACCCACAACACATTATAATCATCCCAGAGCTCCAGGTCGCCGGTCTTATAATACTCGACCAGCACCAGAAGTGCTTCTTTTTGTTTTTCTGTCTCAGCTACGGTAGCCGCTTTGTCCAGCCAGTAGATGACCTTGAGCAGGGCATCGCCATAGAGCCCGCCAACTTTATATACTTCCTCCATTACCACGCCGTCTTTCTTTACCAGCTTGGCATTCAGTCCGTAGGAGATGGGGGTCTTGTCGCCCTCCACTTTCATGGCTGCATAATATGCTTCTGCCTCTTCCTGGCTCACGCCTTCGTAATAGTTACATGCGGAGGCAAGGATAAGGTCGCTGCTGATGTCGCTGCTGATCCTTTTGGCTGCCACGGCCTTATTGAAGAGGATCTCGCTCATCCAGTCGATGAAGGTATCAAGATCCTGTCCTTCTTTCATGGGAAAGATTGAGCCCGATGAGTTGTTAACCAGGGTCTCGAAATATTCCCTGCTGAAGCCCGGAACGAACTTATCATTGGCATAGTGATGATGGATGCCGCTGGAGAACCATACCCGCTTCAAGTAGGTCACAAATTCCTGGAATTCTTCACCTTGCCTGTCGCCGTCATAGTTCTTCAGTATCTCTTCCATGGTCCTTCTTACGGCCAGGTTATACTTAAAATTCTGGTCGAAGATGATGTCGCGTCCCGCCAGGGCTGCTTCGCCAAGGTAGTAGATTAGCTTCTTCTGTTCGAGGCTCAGCTCTTCAAAGCCGGGGATCTGGTAACGCATGATCTTCACATCGGCAAATTGCTCGGTGAGGAACATAAAGTCGGATTCTTCATTGGCCGACTGTCCTTTGTCTGCCTGATCGCATGAATAGATAGAGATGCTCATGATAGTAATGGTGAGGATGAGAAATTTTTTCATAGTGTATTTGATTAGCCTTTATAGAAAGGAAGTTTCACGATCTGTGCTTTCAGGAGCTTATTCCTGACCTTGATGTAAACTTCGCTGTCGAACTTATTATATCCTGTTTTGATGTAGCCCATTCCGATGGCTTTCTTCAAGGCAGGTGCCATGGTTCCGGAGGTCACTTCGCCGATCACTTCGCCTTCGGCGGTGCAGATCTCGTAATGCTGCCTGGGAATGCCTTTGTCGATCATTACAAAGCCCCTGAGCCTGCGTGTCGGGCCTTCTTCTTTCATCTTCGCATTGTAATCACGGTCGATGAAATCGTTGCCGTCGGTGAACTTGGTGATCCAGCCCAGTCCTGCTTCTATGGGTGCGGTGGTATCGTCGATGTCGTTGCCGTAGAGGCTGAATCCCATCTCCAGCCTGAGGGTATCCCTGGCGGCGAGGCCGATGGGCTTGATGCCGAAGTCTTTTCCTGCGTCCAGCACGGCCTTATAAATTTTTTCTGCATCGGCATTGGCCATGTATATCTCACAGCCACCCGAGCCGGTATATCCTGTAGTGGAGAGGATCACATCACCTACTCCGGCGAAGCTCAGCTTTTTAAAGGTATAATACTCCATATCGGTGATGGGCTCGTCGGTGAGCGCCTGCATGGCTTCGAGTGCTTTCGGACCCTGCACGGCCAGCTGGGAGATCTCGTCAGAGGCATTATACAGATCGGCGCCTTTGCTGTTCTGTGAAACACACCAGGCCCAGTCTTTGTCGATGTTGGCCGCATTGACCACCAGCAGGTAGCTCTCTTCACCAAACCTGTACACCAGGAGGTCGTCGACGATGCCGCCCTTGCCATTCGGGAAGCAGGTGTACTGTACCTTGCCGTCGGTGAGCTTGGCCACATCATTGCTGGTCACCCTTTGAACAAATTCAAAGGCATCCGGGCCTTTCACCCAGAACTCACCCATATGGGAAACGTCGAATACCCCGACCCCTGATCTTACGATCTCGTGTTCTACATTGATCCCTTCGAAGGTAACCGGCATATTGTATCCGGCAAACGGGACCATCCTTGCACCCATGGATTCATGGATATTTGATAATGCAGTATTTTTCATTCTAAAGCGTATTATGGTTGGAATTTCAGAGCCACAAAAGTATGAAATCCTTGTTAATATGTATCACCCCTGATCTTAATTTTTGTTATATCTTTGAATCGCTTATTTAACGAATGCTCAGAAACATTAAAAATACGCCCAGGGTGATCATCCTGATCATCGACCTCTTCATTGTGATCGCCTCGGTGGTGCTCGCCTACCTGCTGCGCTTTAACTTTGCCATACCAGAGGTGGAGATGGATGTGTTTCCGCAGGTTTTGGGATATATTGTGCTTGTGCGGCTGCTTAGCTTCCTCATCGGGCGCACC
>QMPN01000283.1 GCA_003648575.1 Bacteroidota bacterium | reverse complement strand
GCAAATAAATTTCCACAGCTGGCGGCGCTGGATGGTGCCATCGACAAGAACCCAAAAGCCTATGAGTGGTTAAAAACCCATAAAATGGATTTCCTGCTGGTCTTTGCAGATGCCTGCAATGAAAGGCAACCGGCATTGGTATGGCTGGCAGAGAATAATCTGGAGATATTTCTCCATCTTGCACAGAAGATCAAAAAGTTCAGGGATAACAAGACCTTTGATTATCACAAAAAGCCATTCTAAGATCCAACCCTAGCTGGTGCTTGCAGTGACAGCAGCGGAAGTTCCATATGCAGGTTTTATACTATCTCTTCAAACAATAACGCTATGCTTTCCTTATCGGCTTTTACAATGCCTCTTTCGGTAATTATTCCACTTACAAGCCTGGCAGGGGTGATATCAAAAGCAGGATTATACGCATGTGAGCCGGGAGAGCAGACGAGCACTTCATGCAACTTTCCCTTCCTGTCGATACCATGCTGGTAAAGCACTTCGTCTTCATCCCTTTCCTCAATTGGAATCTCGCTTCCTGAACCACAGTCCAGGTCAATCGTTGAGGTGGGTGCAGCAACATAAAAGGGAACATCGAAATGCTGTGCAATGATGGCTTTCTCCAAAGTACCTATCTTATTGGCAACATCCCCGTTGGCAGCGATCCTGTCGGCACCTACGATCATTATGTCAACCTTCCCCTGATCCATGATGGTAGCAGTGGCATTATCCGGAATGATCATATGTGGGATACCTGCCTGGTAAAGTTCCCAGGCTGTAAGCCGTGCCCCCTGCCCGCGCGGACGGGTTTCGTTTACATAAACAAAAACGCTTTTATTGGACTTATGTGCCTGATAAACCGGCGACAAGGCTGTACCATAATCAACGAAAGCCAGCCATCCGGCATTGCAATGTGTGCAAATGTTGTAATTATCTTTGATCAAATCATTGCCATATTTCCCGATTTTGCGTGAATCCCCGGCATCTTCATCAGCAACATTCTGTGCTTCGATCACTGCTTTTTCTGATGAACCATTAGCGGCATTAAATACACGCGCCGTGGCATAGAACAAGTTCCTGGCCGTGGGCCTTGTGGCTTCGATCTCGTACCGGGCATTCATGATGAATTCATCCCTGCCCTTTTTGGGAGCCTGCAGAAAAGCCTGTGCCATGGCGAAGCCTGAAGCAGCTCCAATGGCCCCTGCCCCCCTGACAGTCATTATTCTGATAGCCTGACAGGTATCCTGATACTGATGTGCCTGAATGATCCTGAATGAAAATGGCAGTTCATTCTGGTCGATCATGAACACGGTGCCACCTTCCATCCAAACAGTGCGGTATTCTTTTCCGTTAACCAGCATTACTTCATATTCAATTCACAAACAGCAAACCATGCCAGGATCCCCATGCCGTTCTCAAGGCTGGATTCATCAATGTCGAAGGTTGCTGCATGCAGGTTAGCCGTGATCCCTTTAATTTCATTCCGTGTACCCAGGCGATAGAAGCAGCCGGGGACTTTTTGCGCAAAATAAGAGAAATCTTCTGCGGTCATGCGCATTTCGAGCTTTTCAACCTGATCGTGGCCCAGGTATTCAGTAGCATAATCCCATGCTCTTTCAGTAAGATCATCATCATTCACAACAGCAGGATAACCCTGTTCAATATTTATTTCACAACTGGCCCCCATACTTTCGGCAAGCCCGCAGGAAATATTGATGATCTGCTCTTTTATTTCTTTCCGCCAACTTTCGCTGAAGGTCCTGATGATCCCCTCCAGCTTTACCTCATCGGGGATGATATTGGTCTTCCCTTCTGACGATATCTTTCCGAATGAAACCACCGTTGGCATGACAGGGCTTGACTTTCTGCTCACGATCTGTTGCAGGGCTACCACGATATGGGAAGCGATCAGCACCGGGTCGATAACCTTATCCGGGATTGCAGCATGGCCCCCTTTTCCCTTCACGGTAATGTATACTTCATCCGTTGATGCCATATATTTTCCGGGCCTCATGCCGATCTTCCCTGCATCAAGTTCCGGAAACACGTGTTGCCCGAATATGGCATCAGGTTTTGGGTTTTCCAGCACCCCCTCTTCTATCATCACCTTTGCCCCTCCCGGGTAGTACTCTTCAGAGGGCTGAAAGATCAGTTTCACCGTACCGCTGAAGTGATCGCGGATATCATTAAGTATCTTAGCAGCACCGAGCAAACTTGCCATGTGAGCATCATGACCGCAGGCATGCATCACCCCTTCATTCACGGAACAATAGCCGGTGTCACTCTTTTCCTTAATGGGTAAAGCATCCATATCTGCCCGAAGGGCCACCACCCTACTTTCCGGATCCTTGCCCTTGATCAGTGCTACAATACCTGTTATGGCTATCTTATCCTGAAACGGGATGCCATATTCCGTAAGCTTCTCAGCAATGAACTTAGCTGTTTCAAACTCCTTAAAAGAAAGTTCAGGATGACGGTGCAGGTGGCGACGGATATCTGTTACCTCCTGTAAATATTCAGATGCGAGCGATTTTATGCTGTCTTTCAGGCTGTTCATAACCCAAAGATAAGAAGAAATCCTATTTAGAACCTATCATTTTTGCAGGATCGACCCATTCGTCAAACTCTTCCCCGGTGAGCATGTTCAGTGCAAGTGCAGCCTCTTTCAGTGTAATGCCTTCGGCATGAGCCTTCTTGGCGATGGCAGCTGCGTTCTCATAACCAATGTGTGTGTTCAGGGCTGTAACCAGCATGAGAGAGTTCTCAAGGTTCTTTTTGATGTAAGGATAATTGGGTTCTATGCCTGTTGCACAATTATCATTAAAAGAAACGCATGCATCTCCGATCAGCCTGGCCGACATAAGCAGGTTATATACCATGACCGGTTTGAATACATTTAACTGAAAATGCCCTTGCATCCCTCCTGCTGTGATAGCAGCATCATTTCCGATCACCTGTGCACACACCATTGTGAGAGCTTCTGCCTGTGTAGGATTTACCTTACCGGGCATGATGGATGAACCGGGTTCATTGGATGGGAAGATGATCTCGCTGATACCACAACGCGGACCGGAGGCAAGCATCCTCAGATTATTGGCAATATGCATCAAGCTAACAGCCAGGGTTTTCAATGCCCCTGATGTTTCCACCATGGCATCGTGTGCCGACAGCGATTCAAATTTGTTCGAAGCCGTAACAAAAGGATAGCCGGTCAGGCCGGCAATCTTAGATGCAACAAGTTTATCGTAGCCTGCTGGTGTGTTCAGGCCGGTACCCACTGCCGTGCCCCCCAGGGCAAGTTCTGTCAGATGCGGCAAGGTGTTTTTAATTGCTATCAGGCCATGATCCAGTTGAGAAACATAACCGGAGAATTCCTGTTCCAGGGTCAGGGGTGTTGCGTCCATGAGATGTGTACGGCCTGTTTTCACCACTTCGCCAAATACTTTTGCTTTCTCTGCCAGGGTATTGCGTAAAAGCTCTACACCAGGGATGGTAATATCCACGATCATCTTATATGCCGCGATATGCATTGCCGTGGGAAAAGTATCGTTTGAAGACTGCGACTTGTTAACATCATCGTTGGGATGGATAGGGCGCTCTCCCTCACCGAGTTCTCCCCCGTTCAGCACATGCGCGCGGTTGGCAACAACTTCATTAACGTTCATGTTCGACTGTGTTCCGGACCCGGTTTGCCATATCACCAGCGGAAAATTATCATCCAGCTTGCCCTCCAGAATCTCATCGCAAACCTGTGCAATAAGGTCTTTTTTATTATCATCCAGCACGCCAAGCTCATTGTTGGCCAATGCTGCTGCCTTCTTCAAATACCCGAAGGCCCTGATGATCTCAAGAGGCATGGATCCTGCCTCGCCGATCTTGAAATTGTTCTTTGAACGCTGGGTTTGTGCACCCCAATACTTATTGGCGGGAACTTCGACATTGCCCATAGTGTCTTTCTCTATACGATATTCCATTTTGAAATTTTGGTTTTATATGAGTATTATAACATTTACAGCAATACATCAATCTCTGATGCCGGGTCACCGAGAACTGCCTTCGGCCCTTTTACCACGATCGGACGCTGAATGAGCTTAGGATATTCCAGTAAGATCTTCACCCATTCATCGTCGGTGAAATTCTTTCCCTTAAAATCAGACTTATAAATTGCTTCCTGTGTTCGGATGATCTCGGTAGGCTTTTTGTGCAAGCGGACCAGAAGATCTTTAACATCAGTTTCGCTAAGGGGGTTTTTCAGGTATTCGATAACCTCCGGCTCAATACCCTTTTCCTGCAGATACTGCAGCCCTGCCCTTGATTTCTTACAACGCGGATTGTGATAGATCTTAATCATAATTTAATATTCTGGTTACTGGTTACTGGTTGCTGGTTGCTGGTTACTGGTTGCTGGTCACTGGTTCGGCTAGTTTTGGCCAAATTCCATAAGATAAGCTTTAATGAATTCATTCAACTCCCCATCCATTACGGCCTGCACGTTACCTGTTTCAAAACCTGTACGCACAT
>QMPN01000282.1 GCA_003648575.1 Bacteroidota bacterium | reverse complement strand
TGGTTGAAAGAATTGTAGATCAGAAATTATCACTGGATATTATGGTGAATCTACTTGAAGAATCCCCGGAGGATGCGGATGCCATGGCTGTTCTGGAGGATGTTAAGTCGCTTAAATCCATTTTTGATAAGATAAGCATAAAGCAGGGTGATGTTACAGCCGTAGAAGATCCTGCAACCAATGTTACCACGCTGAAATCTGAATCATCCATACATATTACAACGGATGTATTTAAAGAATTGAGGTCAAAAGTTATAGAAATCAGAACAAGCTATATATCCTAATACCATATACCATGACTAAGAAAGGATTACTCTTTATATCTCTGGTTGCAAGTATGCTTTTACTGCCTGTGGCAATGAATGCACAATGCAAACAATTTGCAAAAAATACCTGTAAATCTGGATTGAAACCCTATCAACACGATGGGAACTACCATGCTGCATTATTAATTGAAGGTGAGGAAGCAGAGCTATACAAAACATTCTATTCTGACAGAAATTACAGGATTGGAGTGTGCGGCGCCAACAACCTTAAACCCATTGAATTTAAAGTAGTCGATACGCGAAATGGCAAGGTATTGTACGACAACAGTCTGAAAGATTTTGACTGGAAGTGGGATTTCACTCTGGAATCCAGCCAACAGCTTAAAATCATGGTGAAGGTGCCTATTCCTGATGGGAATATTGATGAACCCGAAGAAGGTTGTGTGGCGATCATGTTTGGTTCCAAGGATGACTAGATTTATTATAAAATAATTAAGACCGAAAATATTTAAGCTATGGGGGTTGTCTGCATCATGTAGGCAACCCTTTTTTTGTTATATTTATCACACAAAACTTAACGGCAAACAACCCATTAACTAACTAGCTAACTAATAGCCGACTAGCATGCTAACCAGGAACTAACAACTATTTTTCATGGACCCTCAACAAAACGATTACCACATTAGTTTTTTTAAACCCACCACCGACAGTGCCAGAAGAAACCGGAACATGGTGGGTCAGCTTGTACTTATATGGGCAGTAGCCATATTTGGTTTTCAAATTGTATTGAAAATCATTGAAAAGCCGGTTCCAGAACCCGCCTACTTGCTTTTTGAGGAAGGTTGGACCCATATTGAGGCTGGCAATGCAACCCTCGTTGATTACCAGAAAACCGGGCAAGCAGCATTATCAGTTCTTGGTAAAATTGCCATCGCACCTGATTATAAAATAGCACTTGATAATGCGGTTAGTTGGATGGCTTATCAGATCGCCGATTCGGACGAGAAGCAAATGTTGAGTTCTCAAGTAGAAGAATTTGAAAATATTGCCGCAAGTATTACTGATATTGGAGATGATTATTATGTGGCCAAAAAGTATGAATTGATTCCTGTTTTGGCCAAAATCTTTGACCTTAATGTTCTCGATGTAAGATCTAAGATCGCACCCCTTGAGGTAAAATCCTCACTAATGGGCTCTTTTAATGAGATGAATAGAAATTTATTTGTGGAATCTATGGGACTCTACCTGATTCATAACCGTTCGGTCCTGACAGATGCCAGATTCCTTGGATTCCCTTTCCATTATTTCTATACAGCCGTATTTCTGTTGATTCTTTTTGTGAGTCTTTGCTGGCTCTACTGTATCAGGACCGACATGTTCAATAAAAAATATGGTATTGAAGATTAATTCATCTCACGCTTAAAGATATCCATCATGAAAAAAATATTGTTCCCAACTATTCTGTTGTCAATACCCACATTTCTCAATGCAGCCACAGCTGCGACCCAGTTAGAAGGGGGATTCAAAGTGGGCCCTGCCATTATCCTGATTACCATCCTTATTTTGTTCGTATTGGTTGGTATTGTATTCCGGGCTAAGGATACAACCGATTTCTACGCTGCCGGCCGAGGTATTTCTAAAGTCGGCTCCGGAATGGCCATAGCTTCAAACTGGATGAGTGCAGCTTCATTCCTGGGAATGGCTGCCTTGATGTACGGTTCAGGTTATCATGGGCTTGCCTATGTGGTAGGATGGACAGGTGGTTATGTGTTACTTTTGATCTTGATGGCTGGTCAGATCAGAAAATATGGGAAGTATACGGCGGCTGACTTTATTGGTGACCGATATTATTCAAAAAGTCTGAGGGCTGTAGGAGCGATCATAGCCATCTTGATCTCCATCTCATATTGTGTGGGTCAGTTCGGAGGAATTGGACTCATGTTTAAATGGGTGTTGGGTATTGATTATACCTGGGCAGTTATCATTGGAGGAACTGTAGTACTGACATACACCCTTATATCAGGTATGTTAGGAGTTACCAAAAACATGCAGATTCAATATGTGATCATCATTATCTCTTTTATCATTCCCCTATTTATTCTTACTGCGAAATTTGACTATTTCTGGCTTCTGCCCCAAATCGGGTACGGTTCGGTGGTTTCTGATGTAGTAAATGGTTTGCCAATCAATGAAACAAAGGAACTCATCAATTCACTTGGACATGATTATGCCATTGTGCCTGCTCCCGAATACGCCATGCCATGGGATCCGGCCACAGGTAAAACTTTCTTTCAATGGATTGCCATTGCCTTTTCTCTGATGATAGGAACAGCCGGACTTCCACATGTAATTCAACGTTTTTACGTAGTGCCAAAAGCAAGAGATGCCAGGTGGTCTGTGGTATGGGGTCTGTTTTTTATCTGCATCCTTTACTGGAGTGCACCGGCATATGCTGCATTCGGAAAGATTCTGTCTGCCCATCCTGAGGTTGGTACATTGGCAAAAGATGCCATTGTTGTCTATACCGCTCAGTTGGGTAACATTCATCCGCTCATTGTTGGATTCCTTGCAGCTGGAGGAGTATCTGCCGCATTTTCGACCGTTTCTGGTTTGCTGGTTGCAGGCTCTTCTGCATTTGCTCACGACCTCTATGTGAAAGTGATTAATCCGGATGCAAGTCCTAAAAAGCAGTTGTTATATGCAAGATTGGGAACCGTACTGATGGCCATTATAGTTACATTGATTGCCCTTAAGAATTTCGCATTGATCGGTCAGCTTGTAGCTGTTGCTTTCTCCCTGGCCGGATGTACGATCTTCCCCTTATTCCTACTTGGGATATGGTGGAGCGGCTCCAACAAGGAAGGTGCCATTGCCGGCTTAATCGCAGGTGGAACAGTTTCATTGATCGCAATTACCTATTTTATTGCAGGTAAATCGGGGGTGACTTTACCAGCCCATGATTTCATCAGTTATTGGTTGGAAGCATGGTATTTTGCCTGGTTTGGCGCTCCTTTGGCTATCATCGTACACATTGTAGTGGCAAAATTCACAAAAGAGACTCCCATCGAGATCCGGAAATTCCTGATTGAAAAGGTGCATACCTGATGAAGTTGAGAGGACCGTTATCCGTCAGAACACTTATTATTATCATGGTTACCATCGTAATCATTGGCGTACTGGTTGCAAAGTCCTACTATGGAAATACGAACAAATCCATTGATCCCAGGATCCTGGAAGCTCGGAAGCTTTATGAACAGTATGATGTTCTGGCCCGAACAGGTGACTATCAGGGAATCTTCTCACTTTTGGATTCCATCGAAGGAATCTATGAGGATACAGATCACTACAAAAATTCATTTG
This sequence comes from Bacteroidota bacterium, assembly GCA_003648575.1. The sequence goes on along the minus strand of QMPN01000282.1, from coordinate 887 downwards.
AACTGGGGGTGATTGAAAATAACCGGGCTGCTGCCCTGTTGACCATAGCACTTTACAGGGATAGCATTCCCGAATTCTCATTTCCATTTAGCGAATTATCCGATGACTCACTGGTATCGGTGGCAGAGAAACATATCAGAAGGGCTATTTCACTTTATGAAGCATGGAATGCGTCCTACAGTGGGAAATCAAGTGAGGAACTGAGGAGTATGACAGCTGCGGGATTCCGGGAGGGTTTGGAAGTATATGATCCGGATCAGGTGAGTGCTTTTCAGGAAACGCGTATTGATGAAATCGAAAAATCAATCCTTGAAAACCACAGAAGATTATCTGTTTGTTATAGCAATCTGGGCATTGTATATCGCTATCAGGAAGAGTACAAGGAGGCTGTGATGCAATATGAAAAAGCACTGGAGCTTTGGGACCGAAACCTGGATGCAGAGAATAATCTGAACAAGCTATTGAATCATCCCATCAAAAAAAGAAATTTTATACAGAAACTATTCCCTCCAAATAGGGATATTAACGATTAAAAACTCCAACAAAATGAGACGGCTTTTGATTATAGTAATATTTCTGGGTTATGGACTGGTATTGAAGGCTCAGGATGAATCGAAATTTGGCATAAAATTTTCCGGTTTTGTAAAGAACGATTTTTTCTGGGATTCCAGGCAAACCGTTGCTGCCAGGGAAGGACATTTCTTGCTTTGGCCTAAGGCACAGCTTTTGGATGAAAACGGGAATGATATCAATGATAAAACCAGTTTCAATTTCTTAACCATTCAGTCTAGACTAAGTGGGGTTATCTCCGGACCGGATGCGTTTGGCGCAAAGACTTCGGGACTTATTGAAGGTGATTTCTTTGCCCAGGCCAATGCCCATATCGA
>QMPN01000281.1 GCA_003648575.1 Bacteroidota bacterium | reverse complement strand
TGCAGAGAAGGATGGCACGGGTTCAACGATACCTAGTTCCGTTCCTGCAACCTTGGCTGTGTATCCGCTTAGAAAGTGGTACATAGTCTGGTCTTCAGTGAGCTTGGAAACAGGCGGCAATACTCCAAAAGCGTCCGCTGTGAGAAAGATCACATGCTTGGGATGACCACCTTTGGAAATAGGCTTAACAATGTTATCGATATGGTATATCGGATAGCTTACACGTGTATTCTCGGTCTTACTATTATCATCATAATCGATCGTTCCATTTGCATCGAAGACAACATTTTCGAGCAGGGCATCTTTTCGGATGGCCCTGTAAATGTCAGGCTCTGTTTCTTCACGCAGTTTGATGCATTTTGCGTAGCATCCGCCTTCAAAGTTAAATATGCCGTCATCATCCCACCCATGCTCATCATCACCGATGAGGGCACGCTTCGGATCCGCCGAAAGTGTTGTTTTTCCGGTTCCCGACAGGCCAAAGAAAATGGCTGTATCATCCTGGGCTCCCATATTGGCAGAACAATGCATGGCAGCTATCCCTTTGAGTGGGAGGTAATAATTCATGATTGAGAAAAAGCCTTTTTTGATCTCACCTCCATACCAGGTCCCACCAACGACCGCTCTCTTCTCTTTAAGGTTAAAAACAGCAAACACTTTTGAATGCAAACCATGCTCTTTCCAATCGGGATCACTGGTTTTACAGGCATTCAGCATGACAAAATCGGGCTCAAAGTCGACCAACGCCATCTCGCTGGGCCTGACAAACATATTTTTTACGAAATGCGCCATCCATGCAACTTCAGTCACAATCCTGATTTTCAGGCGTGTATCATTATTTGCCCCTGCATACCCGTCTTGTACGTAAAGCTTTTTTCCGGTTAATTGCTTAGCGCCGATGGCATATGCTTTCTTCCAGTTCTCCTCTGATAGGGGCTTATTGTCGGAGGCCTTACGCTTAGAGTTCTTCCACCATATATTATCCCTGGAAGTTTCTTCATCCACAATGTGCTTATCCTTGGGCGACCGGCCTGTGAATACTCCGGTGTCGACGGTAACCGCTCCCGTGTTAGTTACAAAACCACGGTCAAATCCTTCGAGAGAAGGATCTGTTTCATGTTCATAAAGTTCGTCGTAGGATAAGTTATAGTATATTTCCTCAACATCAGGGATACCATAGGATGCAAGAGCCGTTTTGATTCTGTCAATTTTTCCTGCCATAATTCAAAAATAGATAAATGGTTTTATATAGCAAATATAAGAAAAAACCCCCATTGCGGAAATTGAACAATGGGGATTTTTATTAACGCTGTATTGTTAGCTAAGTGCTTACTTTTGCTTTATAGCGCCATGTGCTGCTGCCAGCCTTGCGATTGGTATACGGAAAGGAGAGCAACTTACATAGTTGAACCCAAGCGTGTTACAGAACTCTACTGAGGAGGGTTCACCTCCATGTTCGCCACAGATACCGATCTTGATGTCAGGACGTGTTTTGCGGCCTTTTTCAACAGCCATTTCCATAAGTTGTCCTACGCCTTCCTGGTCGAGAACCTGGAATGGGTCATGTTTCAGGATGCCTTTATCGAGGTATACCGGCAGGAATTTACCTGCATCATCCCTCGAATAACCGAAGGTCATCTGTGTGAGGTCATTGGTGCCGAAGCTGAAAAATTCAGCTGATTTTGCGATCTCATCTGCTGTAAGTGCAGCCCTGGGTACCTCGATCATGGTTCCTAACATATAATCCATGCGTTCGCCACGTTCTTCAAACACTGTTTCTATAGTGCTACGTACCAGGTCTTCCTGCATCTTCATCTCTTTCAGTGTACCTGTAAGCGGAATCATGATCTCCGGCTTGGTATTCACGCCTCTTCCTTTCAGGTTGAGGGCAGCCTCGATGATGGCCCTGGCCTGCATTTCTGAGATCTCAGGATATGTGTTACCCAGGCGACAACCACGGTGGCCGAGCATTGGGTTGAACTCTGCAAGGTCTTCTACCTTTTGTTTTACCTCTTCTACTGAGATGCCCATTTCATCGGCCATCTCTTTCTGGTTCTCTTCTTCATGAGGTACAAACTCATGCAGTGGGGGATCGAGCAAGCGAACGGTAACCGGAAGGTCGTGCATGGCTTCGAATATGCCTTCAAAGTCTTCGCGTTGGATCGGGAGGAGTTTCTCAAGCCCCAACCTTCTTCCAGCTTCGTCAGAAGCAAGGATCATCTCGCGCATCGCTTTAATGCGGTCGCCTTCGAAGAACATATGCTCGGTACGACAAAGGCCGATGCCCTGCGCACCAAAATTCCTGGCCACCTGGCTATCATGGGGAGTGTCGGCATTAGTGCGAACCAGCATGGTCGCATATTTGTCTGACAGGTCCATCAGTTTGCCAAAGTCTCCACTGAGTTCCGGGTCGATGGTAGCGATCTTGCCATCATAAACTTCACCGGTGGATCCGTTAAGGGAGATCCAGTCACCTTCATTGTATTTTCTACCGTCCACTGCCATGGTACGGCTCTTATAATCGATCTTTACGCTACCTGCACCTGACACACAGCATTTTCCCATTCCACGTGCTACTACAGCGGCGTGTGAGGTCATCCCGCCGCGCGCAGTCAGGATTCCATTGGCAGTGTTCATCCCTTTCAGGTCCTCAGGAGAGGTTTCAATACGAACAAGGATCACATTTTTGCCTTTTGCTGCCCATTCTTCGGCATCATCAGCATGATAAACGATCTGTCCGGTAGCTGCACCTGGTGAAGCCGGGAGGCCCTTGGCCACAACCTGTGCTTCCTTGATTGCATCCTCGTCGAATACAGGGTGGAGCAGTTCATCCAGTTTATTTGGCTCAACCCTCAAAAGGGCTGTTTCTTCGTTCAGTTTTCCTTCGTCAAGCATTTCCATGGCAATGCGCACCATGGCAGCACCTGTACGTTTACCGTTACGGGTTTGCAGCAACCAAAGGCGGCCGTCCTGTACGGTAAACTCAAGGTCTTGCATGTCAGAATAGTGATCTTCCAGCTTTTGCTGTGTCGCATCAAGCTCTTTGTAGATCTTCGGCATGATTTCCTCGAGGGAAGGAAAGTTGGCGGCACGATCTTCTTCAGTAACATTGGCAAGAACGGCCCAGCGTTGTGAACCTTCCCTGGTGATCTGCTGCGGGGTACGGATACCGGCTACAACATCTTCTCCCTGTGCATTGATCAGGTATTCACCATTAAAGATGTCTTCACCTGTACCTGCATCACGTGTGAAAGCAACACCGGTTGCGGAGTTCTCTCCCATGTTACCAAATACCATTGCCTGTACGTTAACGGCTGTACCCCACTCATCAGGGATGCCATTAAGTCTCCTGTAATATACAGCGCGGTCGTTCCCCCATGAGTTGAAAACTGCGAGGACTGATCCCCAGAGTTGTTCCCATGGATCGGTGGGGAAGTCCTGGCCTGTTTTTTCTTTTACAGCTGCTTTAAAGCGGCGTACCATTTCTTTCAGATCGTCAGTGCTGAGGTCGGTGTCGAGATCAACACCTTTTTCTTCTTTCAGCTGGTCGATGATCACTTCAAACGGATCATGATCTTCCTTGGTGGCAGGTTTCATGTCCATAACCACATCGCCATACATCTGTACGAAACGGCGGTATGAGTCCCATGCAAACCTTGCATTGCCTGACTTTTTGGCGATACCTTCAACGGCTGCATCATTCAGACCGAGGTTAAGTACGGTATCCATCATGCCCGGCATAGAAGCCCTGGCTCCTGAACGTACAGAAAGGAGGAGTGGGTTTTCATCACTGCCAAAAGTGGTTCCCATCACTTCTTCGAGGAACTTCACGCCATCTTCTACTTCAGCCTTGATGGCTGCTATGGTATTTTCGCGACCTTTAATATAGTAGTCGTTGCATACTTCAGTGGTAATGGTGAATCCGGCAGGTACCGGTACACCGATCAGGTTCATCTCGGCCAGGTTGGCACCTTTGCCACCAAGCAGGTTCTTCATCGTCGCATCACCCTCTGCGGTGCGATTCCCGAATTTGTAAACATGTTTCTGATTACTCATTATAATTTCTTTTTATATGTTGTTGATTTTTAGCAACTTGGAAAATGAATTTTGAATCAACAAAAGTACAGAAAATAATCATTAAAATATCCAGCCTAATGAAAAAATAATATAGAAAACCAAGCATAAGGCGTCAGGTGATTTTGAATTTTGAGTTTTGAATTATGCACTTCTCTTAGGCACTTGCAGCTAATTGTTTACTGATTGGATTGGATAGACGTATCTGTTCAATAAACATCTGTCCGATGTAATTAAAAATTTGACTTTCGGCTTTCAATTTCTTATATTTACCTGACTTTGAAGCAAGTGAGACTACCTAAATTTCTAAGATTATGAAAACAAAGATTACATTGAGCATCGTATTCCTTATTTTTTATTCCGCCCTATTGGGACAGACCACAATCCCAGGGGGAGATGTTTATGGAAACTGGACAGTCATGGGATCACCATACCTTAT
>QMPN01000280.1 GCA_003648575.1 Bacteroidota bacterium | reverse complement strand
TCTTCAGCTTCTTCTTCATGCTCCTCCTCAACCTTCTTGTCGCTGGTTGCTGGTTGCTGGTCGCTGGTTGCTGGTTGCTCGTCCTTCGCAACTTCAGCGGTAGATATTTCTTTTACCTCTTCAGCCACAGCTTCTTCTTTCACTTCCACTTCAGCCACTTTTTCTTCACTCACAACTTCTTCCTTCACTTCTGACTTCTGACTTCCAATATCAGACTTCGCTTCAGCTATTCCGTCTGTTTCTTTTGCTGTTTCTTCAACAGCCTTGATGTTCTCCTCCGGTTTAACGGCTTCTTCCGGATTCTGATCAATAGTTTTTTTGGTTTCCATAATAAACTTAATGTTTCTAAAATGTCTATTTAAAGACTACATAGGTTCCTTTATTTGTAAGGACTGCAAAAATAACAATATTTTATATCAGGCAAAATCTTTTTCATGTAGCGGAAAGGTCTTATTGACAGCGGTTAGGAAAGAATTACTCTGTTATTGACTTATTAAAGATGATATATCCGAAGTTAAAGAATACAGAAAAACTATCATTGCTGCGATCATAATAATTCAGGCTTACGCTGAGAGGCCCCAAAGGAGAATGCCAGACAACTGATGATGAGCCAATTACAGACCTGTATGCAAATTCCTTCCCATAATAAGCTTTCATATTCTCGTCGGACAGTATCTCCTGGTAAGGTTGAAACAGGTATCCTTCCAGCCTGAAATCGATTTTACGGTAAATGTCCAAAACAAATTTCAATCCAACAACACCATAATTGTATGCCCTGTATTTAGGCAGGAACAATGTCTTGCTTTCGAGCACGGGTTCAAAGGATGGGGCAGCCAGGATACTGGATGTATAGTTGGCGAAAAAATCCTGGTTCGAGAGTAATAATTCACCATAGAACCCTATGGAAAGTGGCCCAAAGTGATCAAAATAATTATCATACAAGAGCCTGAGTTGTATCCAGGAGTGCTCTTTTTCAGTTTTAAGGGTCTCTGTTGATGTACTTCCCGGTGTATGGGTTTCCTCACCAGAGACAAAACGTGCTTCAGCCAGGAACCTTGCTCCGCCATCAGCAAACTGCTTCCTGTTCAATGAGTTTAACTCAAAGGTCAGTTTTGGTGCCAGCATATCGAAGGTAGTGATATCAGCGGTATCTTCCCTGGCAAACACATTGCTCTGATAGTATTCATCTTTTCTTGCCCCATAATTGGTTCCAATGACCAGTTTCCCTCTATGCGTTGCAGGGATCCCTATGCCAAAATAGCCGTAGCTTTCGCCACAGATCAGGAAAGAAGGAGTTTCATCGTCGAAGAAATAGGTTGAATTCCTGAAGTAGTTCTTGTTATTATAAATATAACCCAGCTCAAGGAAAAATGGCGTCCTGGTTGGGAAGTCTACCCTTCCGGATACAGCAACACTATTATAAAAACGACCGAGGAAGGTATTGGCTTTCAAGCTCATAGCCTGCCGGCCGAAGTATCTGTACTCCAATCCTATAAAAGCAGTATTGGCTGCACTGGAGCTTATATTTCCACCCAGGGAGCCTACAAAGTTTTCTGATTTCTTCACCTTCAGATGGAGATCATAATAACCTGATGAGGAATGATACATCAATTCAGGAAAAATGGAACTGATCTTATCATCAGCTATCAGCTTAAAATATTGCATCTTAACTTTCTCGATATCGATCAGTTCTTCCTTTTGTTTAAACAGCCTCCTTACATATTCCGCCTGATTTTTATTTAAGCCTTCTATATGAATGGAATCAACCAGTATAGGTGGTTTCTGCGCACTGAAAGTACGCCGCCGGTCACTCACAACTTCGGCCGGCACCCTTCTCTTTACAAGGTCATATATCCCTCCAAGGTTGTTAATTACAGTTTCATAACCAATATCGATGGCCTTCTCCGCCTGGCTGAAATCCATGATGGACATATTACCCAGATCATGCTCCAGTAGTATACCTGATGATGAATCAAGGTTAAAATTGGCCGGAGTCATCAGCATATTCTGCATCAGGGAGATCAAATCTTCTTCATCAGGCGAAGAAAAGTTTCCGGCGGCCTTACTTCCGATGATCACATCCGGAAAGAAAATCTCATCTGCCACGTCGGAAGGAAAGTTATTATACATCCCTCCATCAAACAAGAGCTTACCATCCACTTCGATGGGTTTGAAATAAAAAGGAAGCGTCATGGAGCCCCGAACCGCAGTCCCCAGTTGTCCTTTATCAAGTATTACTGCCTTGTTAGAAGCGATATCTGCTGCTACACAACGAAATGGTATGAAAAGATTGTTAAAGTCATAATCACACACAGCGCTGGCACCGGCATAGAGCTCAAGCAGGTCGAAATCCATTTCATAAGGAGGCACTAGGTTCAAATTCACCTGTGGCTTGATCTTCCTGGCTACATCGTCATAGTCGAACTTAATGGCTATCCAGGATGCATCCGAGTCTCTTTGCTTAAAGTAGTAGGTATATTTATCCTCAATCAATCCGGAGGACCATCGCTGGAATTTATCAGAAGTAAGTATAGTTGCAATTGAATCGGGGGAGTACCCACTGGCGTAAAGCCCTCCAACAACAGCCCCCATGGAGGTACCGACGATATAATCAATCGGGATCTCATACTCTTCAAGAGCCTTCAATACCCCCACATGGGAAATTCCTTTTGCTCCTCCCCCGCTGAGAACCAGGGCTACACGCTGCGGCATGGCCTGTCCTGCCAGCATGACGAGCAAAACGAATATTACTAACCTATGCAGAATCTGTCTTATCATGAAGGTTTAATCCAACGATAAAGTTACAAAATTCGGTAAAGGCACCGAAAGTAAAATACAGGGGGTGTTCTTTAGCTACTCTTACACATGTGCAAGGGCCTGTTCAAGGTCAGCAATGATATCATCTACATCTTCTATTCCGATGGCCAGTCTGACAAGTTCATCTGTGATACCGGCTTGTATCTTTGCTTCTCTGGTCAGTTTTGCATGTGTCATGGATGCCGGATGCTGTATCAGGGTCTCAATGCCTCCAAGCGATACTGCCAATAGGGCAAGCTTTACATGATCCATCATCTTCTTTCCTGCCTCAAATCCGCCTTTTACCCCAAAGCTCATCATCGCACCGGGGCCATCCATCTGCTGCTTAGCCAGTTCGTATTGTGGATGCGACTTTAATCCGGGATATTTGATCCATTCGATTTTCGGGTGCTTTTCAAGAAAGTCAGCCACTTTTATGGAATTCTCCTGGGCACGGTCGATCCGGATACCAAGCGTCTTTAATCCCCTTCTAGTCATAAACGCCTGATGGGGATCCATATTGCACCCCATATTAGCCATGACCGGACGCAGGGCTTTATAATCTTCTGCTGTCTTGGGAACTATCATGCCTGCAACTATATCGGCATGACCATTAATAAATTTTGTCATCGAATGAACCACGATGTCAGCACCCAATTCAAGTGGACGCTGCAGGTACGGGCTGCTGAAGGTATTATCAACACATAATGGAATGTTATGCTCATTTGCAATATTGGCTAGGGCACGTATATCAGTGATACCCATAGTAGGGTTGGCAGGAGTTTCTGTGTAGATGAGCCTGGTATTCGGCTTGATGGATGCTTTTACCAGTTCCAGGTCTGAAGTATCAATATAGGTATACTCCACCCCAAACTTCGAGAAAAGGGTCTCCACTACCGCTCTTGCAGGACCATACAGGGCATCATGACTTAGAATGTGGGCGCCTGCGCCCAGGTAGGCCATATAAACTGTGGTAATGGCTCCCATTCCGGAAGAAGTCGCAATTCCGTCATATCCGCCTTCCAGCTCTGCTACGCTTTTTTCCAGTTCCCTGATAGTAGGATTTCCTAACCTGGTATAGATATATCCATCACTCTCCCCGGCAAAACATGCAGCGCCATGGTCAGCATTCTCGAATGAAAAAGTCGATGATTGATAAATGGGTGTTGTTGCACTGCCAAGAGGATCTTTGAAACCTCCGGCATGTATCATTTTTGTGTTAATCCCCTTATCACGTGTGTCCATGCTTTTTAATATTAAAGTAAATAATTCCGTTCGTTGCAAATATATTGAGATAAATTAGATTTATAAGGAGATTTAGCAGAAAATATTCTTGCCAAAGCACTATATTTCATAACGTACAAATGCTATATTTGTAGTAAATTAATAAAATAATCTTTGAAATTGATTATCCTCGCGGCAGCGCCTCCGCTGAGTAGCTATGGCGCTCGCGGAAGCCACGAGGAATTATTTAATTAAAAAAAATATTATGAAACTAAAAACTACCCTTTCCTTATGCATGATCCTGCTTGCATCGGCTTTGATGGCACAAAACTACGTAAGTACCGAGCCACTAAATAAGAATGCGATCCTGGAAGAGTTCACAGGTGTAAGTTGCCCCAACTGTCCTGCCGGGCACACAACATTGGCCAACATACTTGCTGCCAATCCGGACCGGGCTTTTGCCGTCGCTTACCACCCTTCTAATTCCAGTTACACCTCGCCCTATC
>QMPN01000279.1 GCA_003648575.1 Bacteroidota bacterium | reverse complement strand
GAACTAGGCACTTAAAAGGGCACCGTGTCATCATCAAGATCATTCATCTTCGATGGCACCGTAAATGAATCGCCGCCATCTGCACTGAGCTGCTTGTCTAAGCTTCCGATCGTATCAATATCTGCAAATTTTGCAAAGTCTTTAATAAAGCGGAGTTGAATTTCACCTGTTGCACCATTTCTGTGTTTTGAGATACTGATCGTAGCCAACCCTGCCATGGAGTTCTCGTTCTCATCCTCAGTAAGGCCATAGTATTCAGGCCTGTATATAAAGAGTACAATATCGGCATCCTGCTCAATGGCTCCTGATTCACGAAGGTCGGAGAGGATCGGTTTTTTATCTCCGGCACGTGTCTCGACGGCACGGCTCAGCTGCGACATTGCCATGATAGGTATATCAAGTTCTTTTGCCAGTGCTTTGAGGGACCGCGAGATCTGGCTGATCTCCTGTTCACGGTTTCCTTTGTGGTCCTGTGTGCCAACCATGAGTTGGAGGTAATCCACGAAGATCATCTGAACGTCGTTCTGGGCTTTCAGCCTGCGGCATTTGGCCCTGAGTTCAAAAATAGACAGGCCCGGTGTGTCGTCGATAAAGATCTTGGCATCTTCAAGCGTCCTGATCTTGGTGTTCAGCTGCTGCCATTCGAAGTCCTGCAGGTCGCCCTTGCGCAATTTGTCAGAGTTGAGCTGGGTTTCGGCGGCGATCAGACGTGTGACCAGCTGCACAGACGACATCTCAAGAGAAAAAAATGCGATGGGCTTTTTATGGTCAACGGCCATATTCCTGGCCAGTGTCAGGGCAAGGGCGGTTTTTCCCATACCCGGCCTTGAGGCAAGGATGATCAGGTCTGATCTCTGAAAACCATTGGTGATCCTGTCAAGTGCAACAAAGCCGGAAGGAACACCCCGCATCTTGGTTTCTGAATCTCTGGCGGTTTCAATATCTTTAATGGCTTCCTTCATCAGCTGGTGTATTTCACCTTGCTGGCGCCGGATATTTTGTTCACTCACGGCAAAGAGGTTTTGCTCTGCACGGTCGAGCAAATCAAAAACATCAGTGGTATCTTCAAAGGCGTCTTTGATAATCTCACTGGAAACCCTTATCAGTTCCCGCTGAATAAATTTCTGAAGGATAATACGGGCATGGTATTCCACATTGGCAGAAGAAGCCACCCTGTTTGTTAACTGGGAGATATAAAAAGCACCCCCGATAAGGTCCAGCTCGCCCGAACTTTTGAGCTGGCTGATCACAGTGAGGATGTCAACAGGCTGGGATTTATTGAAAAGTTCAACTATGGCATTATAGATAATGCGATGGGCCTCTTTATAGAATGATTCGGGTTTCAGTATATCTATAATTGCCGTGAGGGCATCTTTTTCGAGCATGATAGCACCCAGCACAGCTTCTTCAAGGTCGACAGCCTGAGGAGGTACCCTGCCCTGGTCCAACAGGGAAGGGGTTTCAGGAGCTTTCCTTACGCGCTTCCTGATATTATCCTGCTGTGGTGTCAATTTTTTATCCATACCTCAAAAGTACAAATAAACAGGGCTGAATGCACTAATGCTGCAACAATAGTTATCCTATTTGAGTTGTTGATAATTTGTTAATATCTTCTTTCGGATCTGCGACCCGAAAGAGTGTTGAGTGGTAAATTGGTTGAATTGGTTGAATAGTTAAATGGCTAAACGGTTAAATGGCTACTGGACAACACCAAACTTTAGCTCACTCCAAACTCTAGCTCACTTTAGGCACTTGATACAGGTTGAACTGGTTGAATTGGTAGTGAGATATCTTTAAACTTAAAACTGGAAACTAACTCAACCCTCAACAACCTGTCCTGAGCGAAGTCGAAGGGCTCAACACTTTCCTTTGTGTCTCTGTAGTTATTATACAATAATCATTTGATCTTTAAGCAAGTTAGCTGTCAAACAGGAATGTACGGGGAGGATACCAAGCAGGTCTCCATGCTTCACAGTTTTCAGAAATTCGGGGCTTGTTCTGATAATCCCGTGTTCCTGGCTGATGGAGATCAGCCTTGTATCAGGAAGGGGTGACGACCGGCCGTCATCAGTATAATTTACCACCAACCCGAAAAATCTACCATCCTGCTCAAGGAATTCTTTTGACAGATGTACCGCTCCGCCGTAAATGACAATCTCATTTCTGTCAGGATAAATGCCAGTTACCGGACAGGCCACACTCACGGAAATATCACTGAGTTTGCAACTGCCCAGGTAATACTGCATCAGGTCATAGTACACGAAATTACCTGGACGGATCTCATTGGCACCGCTGAGGTCATCAATGAGGCTGCAGGAGGGGGTGTCGCCAACAGAGATAATAATAGCGGGATGTGTGTTTATGTATTTATCCTTCAGTGATCGAAGTTCGGCAATCGTCTTGTTGTAGATATCCTCTATTTGTCCTGTATTTGTTGCGTAGTAGGTATTTCCGGAGTGGGTAAGAAAGCCCTTGAATGAGAGTTTCGGGGCATGATCGATAATATGAACGATCTTCCTGATCATTTCCTCATTTGCATAATGAACGCCACTGCGGCCATAGCCGGTATCTATCTCGATGAAAATGCCTGTGTCAGTATTCAAATTTGATACAAGGGCTTCCGTAGCCTCAATAGAATCAGTGAGCAAATTCAACTCGAGCTTTTCTGCAAGCTTATTATAAGTATCTGTTTCCCTGATATTTGCCGGAAAGGCGATGGTGATGTCATTCCAGCCGGCCTTGGCAAATTTTATGGCCATTTCAGCTGATGAAACCGTGATCCTGTCGACACCCTGATCCCTGAACCAGTCTGCAATCTGCAGGGATTGGTGTGTCTTAAAATGAGGACGGAAGATCACCCTGGAGAAATTAGCTTTCTTAGCCATGCCCCGGATGTTTGCGCGGCATATATCTTCGTTTATTACGAGGGTAGGGCGGGTAATCATAAGTGCCTAAAGTGAACTAAAGTGAGCTAAAGTTTGAAGTTATTCAGTATCCAGCCTAAGCGCAGCAAATTAATGGCTCCATAATTCAGATTTCTGATTTCGGATCTCTGATCTCTGATTTCTACTGATATTTCTCTCTGTCACTAAAGTATTTCATAAACTGCACTCTTTCATAAAGTGTGGGGTTGACAAATTGCTCCTGGCTCAGCTTACCCCTGAAATCATCAACAGACTCAAATCCCTTTTCTGTCATCCATTCTTCAATTTCCCGTATAACAGTTTTAAGATATTCGGGCCCGTTTTGATAGAGGCAGGAAACCATTTGTACGGCATCTGCACCGGCCAGTAATTGTTTTACAACTGCTTTTCCATCATGAACTCCGGTTGAAGCAGCAAGATCGCACTTAACCCTGTTGGCCATTATCCCGATCCAACGAAGGGAAGTGGGCAACTCCTGTGGCGTGCTAAACACATTTGTTGATATGATCTCCATCTTATCAAGGTCGATATCAGGGCTGTAAAACCTGTTGAACAGGACAATCCCGTCTACGCCTGTTTTAGAAAGTACCTTGATGGCACGGCCGAGATTTGAAAAGAAATAGCTAATCTTTATCGACAGGGGTATTTTGATGATATTCTTAACATTGTTAATGATCTCGAGATATACATGATCTATATCTTCTATACTTTTATCGAGTGTTGATGGAAGCACGAAAATATTGAGTTCCAGTGCATCTGCTCCGGCTTCTTCTATCTTAGTTGCAAAATATGTCCACTCATGGGAGCTGTTGCAGTTGATGCTGGCAATGATCGGGATTTTCACTGCTTTCTTAGCATCGGCGATCAGCTTGATATAGTTTGTAATGTTTTGCTCCTTGATCTTGTAATCAAAATAATCCAGGTAATCATCTTTATAACGTGATGGTGCTTCCTCTGCAAGGACCTTTTCATACTCCATCGTGATCTCTTCTTCAAAGATCGATTTCAATACCACGGCACCTGCACCGAATTTTTCCAGATCAGCAATTTTCTTAACACTGTCAGTCAGTCCCGAACTGCCAACGATAACAGGATTTTTTAATTCCAGTCCTAAATATTTTGTTGAAAGATCCATGGTTATTATGATTTGTTATACAATGAAACAAATGTAGGGATAAAGATGGGAAAATAAAATTCTAAATCCTAAATTTCTAAATTCGAAACAAATTCCAATTTTCCAAAATGGTTCTTCTATATTGAGCGGAGAGAACTGTATAAATCATGAATGGTTTGCACGTAGGATGAAGCATACTCTTCAATCTTCTCCTCAATCCCTTCATCCGGAAAATCCTTTAAATAATAATGCTCAGCAATAGCATCTGACACATATTCAGACAGTTTCTTGTCTTTTTCAAGCCCGAAAACGATCCTGAGGCGCTCGAGGTCTGACTTGTCTTTAAACTCATGGAAGAAGTCGCCATCCTCCAGGATCATATTCCGGAGATCCAGAATATTTTTGTTTGGAAAGAGCTTATTCAGAAGATATCCCTGCCCGAAGCAGATGATGGCAGAGGTGTTCTCAATCTTTGTTTTTAAGTCCGGCAT
>QMPN01000278.1 GCA_003648575.1 Bacteroidota bacterium | reverse complement strand
GGCATGAACATGTCCCGCGCTGTGGATGACGTGATTATCACTGCGGCCACCGGCAATGCGCTGGACGGCGATGGTGGCAATGTGGGATTCCCTGCTGGCCAGGTTATTGGTTCCGCCTCTACCGTCATGTCCTTGGACGTGGTGCTGCAGGTAGACGAGCTGTTCGGCCAGAACGACGTTGATCCCGACGAAGCTAAGGTGATGGTTATCAACCCCACCATTAAGCGCAAGCTCATGCAGCTGCTTGAGGTGACGAGTTCCGACTTCCAGGCACAGAAAGCCCTGGCAACCGGTGTCCTGCCTAACTGGATGGGTTACACCTGGATCGTATCCAACCGTCTGCTCAACCCTGATGCCGCCGATGGTGACGTGTCCTGCCTGGCCTTCACGAAGAAGGCTCTCGGCCTGCATGTCGCCCGCGATATCACAGCCAAGGTTGGTGAGCGTACCGATATGTCGTTCGCATGGCAGCTCTACTGCATGATGAGCATGGCCGCTGTTCGCGTCGAAGACGAACATATTGTTCATGTGCATTTAAAAAATAGCATATCATGATGTGCTTCGTGGGCTACCTGGAAGCACGTTAAATGAGCATCGTCCCGGGCCAGGGAAGGCCCACCTTGAGGATTGAACTATGACTACCGGACTGATTACCGGCGTGACTTCCTTCACCAGTAACCCGTGGTACACCGTGGAAGTGGGAGTCAATGCCACCGTATACGCGATTCTCCTCGCATGATGAAGCATGCGCTGAACATCTCAGATAAGCGCAGCATCGACCGGCTTACCGGGCAAGGTAATGACGTCGGCGCGGTGTCTCGAATCCTGCTCATTCGGCAGGACGTGGTGAAGAAATACCTGAACCCACAGAAGCCGAAGCGCAAATACACCAGGAAGGCAAAGAATGGCAACACAGGTCGAGATAGCGAACCAGGCACTGGGGTGGCTGGGAGCGCAGCTGATAACATCGGTTGAAGATCCCGCAGTTGAGGCTCAGTTAGTCAAGGCCAATTGGGAACCGATTTATCGCGCAGTATTGGAAGCTCGGGAATGGACCTTTGCAGTGGCGAGGAAGATTCTGACTCCTCTTGCTTCCGCGCCGGCGTTCGGGTCGTCCAGCGGCTTCCAACTTCCTGCCGACTGTATCCGCGTCCTGACCGTCCGCAGCGATGCTCAAGAAGATAACACCCTGAATACTCTGGACTGGCGGCGTGAAGGCGACGAGGTTATTGCCAACGCTGACAAGCTGTATATTCGATATCTGCGGGATGAGCCGGACCCAAGCAGGTACACACCCGCCTTCACCCAGGCATTGGCCGCAAGGCTGGCTTGGGATCTAGCAACACCACTTACCGAATCCAATAGCAAGGCCCAGATGATGGCGCAGAAGTACGAATACGCGCTGAAGTCCGCTGCTGGGACTGATGCTCTACAGGGCCGCAATACCCGCATCAGAAACAACGGCTATGGCTCCGGGTTTCTGCGTGGTAGTCGCGCTGGGCCGTTCGTTTAATGCCGAAGCTCACACCGATATTCAACAGTTTCAGTGCCGGCGAGGTTACGCCGCTGGCCTGGGGCCGGTCTGATGTTCCAGAGGTATTCCGTCGCGGTGTCATTGAAATGACGAATATGCGCCCGGATGCACATGGGCCGGCTATCCGCCGGGCTGGCACGTCATACGTGGGTGAGGTGCCTGGTAACGAGGCAAGAGCGTTCACATTCAGGACTAGCGACAGACGTAGTTTCTACTGTGTGATCACAGACCTTGGTAAGCTGCATATATTCGACAACACGGGGGCAGTTGCACCTCCAGGGGAAGATACAAATCAAGTATTAAACCCAAGCTTTATCGATGGCGACACGGATTGGGATGACTTTGTTGGCAATAAAGGCAGCGTAACGTATGCCGGCGGGCTTGCTATTTGTCAACCTGGGGGCAAGGAGGGCGAATACGCTGGAGTAGAGCAGGGAGTGACGATAGCTGACGGCCACCGGCAGGCTCTACGGATTATTACCACCGGCTTGAATAGCAGCAGTCCGATGTTTGCCAGGGCAGGTTCGGCTAAGGGCCTACAGGATCTAGGCTATGTCTATTTCACTGGGACGCTATACCAGACAGAAATATGGCCCCCTGCCGGGGTTACTGAGATATGGCTGCAGATAGGCCAGCCCGGCGAGAATCTTGATCGTGAAATAGACTTGGTGTCGTTGATCGATATTGACCCGTCACTACCGTTTGTTATGGGAGCGGAAACCCTTGGGATAGAATTTGATACCCCATGGGGGGCAGGGGAACTACAGGACATCCAATATGCGAGCGCACCTGGGTTCTGGAGCATGGTTCTGGTCTCGCCCACCTCACAGCCGTATAACCTATGGTACGACATACCTACAGAGCTGTGGCATTTTGATCTGATCGCATTTACCAGCCAACCGGCAGACTGGGGCCCAGGGCAGTGGCCGTCCGTCATTGCCTTTCACCAGGGGCGCATGTGGTTGGCCGCTACAGCCCTTTACCCGGAGCGGTTCTGGGCATCCGTGTCCGGTAGTTTTGATGATTTCACGATGGGCATTGAAGATGATGACGCCATGGTGTTTACGCTGGACAAGTTGGGCCGCATTGAATGGATGAGCGGCGTTAAGAACCTGCTGATCGGCACAGCACAGGGCGAACATATCGTTACCAGCGAAGGGCTGATAATCACGCCTAGCGACATTGACGTAGAGCAGCAGTCAGCTTTCGGGTCAGCCAACATGCAAGCCATGGAGGTTGGAACGAAGGTGCTTTATGTCAGCACTGACGGCAAGAAGCTGCGGGACATGACCTTTCAGTGGACGCAGGAAGCATGGACTTCTCAAGACCTTACCTTTGCATCGGAACATATCACTACTGGCGACAAGATCATCAATATGGCCTTCGCCAAAGACCCGAATAGCACGGTACTCTGTATCACCCGAAACGGCGACATGCTGCTGTGCGCGTATGAATCAGATAAAGGGATAATCGGTTGGTCAAGATACACGACAGGCGGCAAATACCTGGCAATAGCGATTGGTGATTATCTAGGTACTGCGCAACCATGGGTTTGCGTGGCTCGCAGGTCTGGGATTATCGATCTTGAGGCATTCGTGCATGACGACATGTTTTATCTGGATGGGTATGTGAGTCAGCATCTGGTCCCGAATGATGATGTAATAACTGTCCCGCACCTGGCTGACAAAACAGTGGATGTGCTGCTGGACGGGGCTTACCACGCAAGTCTCCCGGTTGATAGCGCAGGGGTGTTGCACCTGCCACAGGAAACTGAGTGGGTCGTTGCCGGGCTTCCGTATGCGTCGAAGATGGTTACCTTGCCTGTGGACTTCGGAGCGCAGACCGGATCGGGCGCAGGGCACAAGAAGCAGTGGAACAAGCTATCCGTGCGAATCATCAACTCTATCCGCCCGAGAATCAACGGTGTCGAATCTGTGCAGCGGTTCCCCAGCGTCCCGATGGATAAATCTCAGGGCGTCTACAATGAAGATATCACAGTGGCTCAACTGGGCGTGAACAGCTACGGGCTAGGTAATGGTGACCGTAGCCAGCCGGACGATTACGGGATACTCACAATTGAAACGGAATTTCCAGGCCCGCTGATCGTGGCCGCTATTTTTGGTGAAATGATGCAGAGCATACCATGAAAAACGATTGGGACGAGTGGTACGGCGGTCAAGCTGGCGGCATGTTCCAGACAGACGCGCAGGCGATGCAGCAACAGGCTGAAACGCAGGGGGCGAAGGATGCTGTTTACGGCGGTAGTGGCTCGATGTATGACTCTGATGAAGCGGGTAGTCGGCGGGCGGCATCGCAGGCGAAAATGAAGCCTGGGGATACTCCCCGCTTTCAACGTCCCGAGTACCAGATGTCGGGCGAAGTGCGCCAGGCATGGGATCGGTGGTCCGGGTGGGCAGCAGACGAGAAGCAACAGTTTGAAAAGCGCACTGGGCAGGAGCGGTCCAGGATGGCCGCATCTGGGCAACGTGCCGGCGGTCAATACTGGGACAGCCGTATGCAGCAGATGCAGGGTGAATACGACACGACCATGGATGAACTTCGCAAGGGGCCGACCTACCAGTATCTGCAGAAGGAATACACCAAGGCCTGGGGTGAGGGTCCGCTAGAGGATTGGTTTAGTGGCCAGACGCAGGAGGCAGTAGAAGAGCAGCCGGAGGAGACAGCGAAGGCACCGACCGCGGACGAGATCGCAGAGGCGCAGCGCCGGCAGGCATCCGGGGGCTGGAAATGAAATATCAGAAAGAGCGGCTGACCAAAGAACTGCAGGCCGAACTTGAACCGCTATTGCTGGATCATTGGGCTGAGATCGCGCAATACTCTGACATTCCAATGAACGTTGACTGGCAGCGTTATTACACGATGCAACGCCAAGGCATTTTACAGGTCTACACGGCTCGGGATGAAGGTAAGCTGGTTGGGTATTGCGTTTATATGGTAGTGCCGCACCTGCACTATTCGGACACGCTCTATGCGAT
>QMPN01000277.1 GCA_003648575.1 Bacteroidota bacterium | reverse complement strand
GTGCCTTATGAAGACCGCATTGATTCAGTTCTCGCCTGGTTGCAGCTACCTCCAGCAATTCGCCCGCATCTGATCATGTGGTATATGAGCGAACCTGATCATATTGCACATGAATTTGGGCCATTCTCAAAAGAAACCCGCGAAATGGTGATGTACCAGGACACCCTGTTGGGTATTTTTATGGATAAGATCGCCGCTCTGCCAAATGCCGATGAGATCAACCTTATTTTTACCGCTGACCACGGCATGCAAGCTTCCAATCCTGACAGCACCGAATACCTGGAAGATTATATCAAAGAGAGCTGGGTAAAAGGGATTCAGGGCTATAACCCCAATTATATTATCCAGGCAGAAGAAGGCTGCATCGACTCCTTGTATAACTCTTTGCAGCAAGCCAAACACCTTTCAAGCTGGAAGTTTGGAGAAGTGCCGGCGAAGCTTAATTACGGCACCAACCCACGCTGCAAAGACCTTATGATCTGTGCCGACAGCGCCTGGCGTGTAAAGATCAAACGCGATGATAGAAAAGGCAGCCTTGGTGACCACGGTTATGATAATTTCAACACCGATATGCATGCCATCTTTTATGCCACAGGTCCTGTTTTCAAAAAAGGCCACCTCCACCCTACTTTTAACAATGTTGACCTCTATCCATTGTTCGCCCACATCCTTGGACTGACACCAGCCCCGGTTGATGGAAAGTTGGAAAATGTGAAGGAGATGCTGAAGCCGTAGAAGAAAGAAAATCGAAGATCGAAGACCGAAAATCGAAATTATTGTGACATTTTCCTCTTTTTCGTATTAATAGATATGGGAGGAGTATTTGAAAACAGGTTGATAAATTTTTCAACACTGGTACTTTTAGTTTGTGATAGCATCAAGCGAACCGAAGCAGGCAATCACTTAAGATCACAATTGATTCGTTCTGGAACAAGTGTATCGTTGAATTATGGGGAAGCACAAAGTGCTGAGTCATTAAAGGATCATCATCATAAATTGAGCATCATTTTGAAAGAATTAAGGGAATCTTTTATCAATATGAAGTTGATCAAGAAAAATAATCTGTCAAAGAATGAAGCAATACTTGAAAAAACTCTGGATGAGAACAATCAGCTTATAGCCATCTTCGTAAAATCAATACAAACAGTACGTAAGAAAATGAACTTAAAATAAGTTTCGACCCTCGATCTTCGATTTTCGATCCTCGATCCTCGATCCTCGATTTTCGATCTTCGATCCTCGGTCTTCCAAGCCTTTTCTACAAAGAGGAAACCTTTGATAATAACATGTGATCAAGAATCACCATCGCTCCCATTGCCTCCACAACAGAAACAACTCTAGGGGCAACGCACACATCATGCCGGCCTCGTCCTTTAATGGTGGCCGGGTTTCCGTGGCGGTCGACTGTTTGCTGTATTTTTGAGATGGTCGGAATGGGTTTGAATACCACCCTGAAGTTGATATCTTCCCCATTGGATATGCCTGCCTGAATACCTCCGCTATTATTCGTGGATGTGCGGATATGCCCATTGTGTACAGTAAAGAGGTCGTTATATTCAGATCCTTTCATCCCGGCAGCATGACGCCCGCTACCAAAATCGAAGGATACAGCGGCATTTATGCTCAACATGGCTGAAGCCATAGAAGCCTGAAGCTTATTGAAGATGGGATCGCCGATCCCGGCAGGGACGCCGGTGATCATGACCTGTACCTCACATCCTATGCTATCGCCTTCCTTTCGTGTAGCTGTCAGAAAACTCTTCATCTTCCTTGAAAGCTCCTTGTCGGGGCATTGCATGGATGTAATAGCTGCCAGCTCCATTTCTTCGAATGAATAATCACGTTCGATCGCGTGCGGGCCTATGCAGCTGGTGATTCCAGCCACAAAAATGCCGGACCTTCCCAGCAGCTGTTTGGCAATGGCACCTGCTACTACCCTCACGGCAGTTTCACGTGCAGATGCCCTGTGGACGAGGCGGTGATCATCAAGGCCATATTTCTTGTGATAAGTAAAATCCCCGTGTGACGGCCTGTATAAGTCTTTCAGGTACTCATAATCGTCAGACTTTGCATCTTCGTTGGGGATCACAAAGGCAATGGGTGCACCGGTGGTCGTATCATCCAGTAAGCCCGAGAGGAAACGGGGGATATCGGATTCTTTACGTTTGCTGGCGGTTCTGCGTCCGGGACGGCGGCGTTCCATATCACGCAGGATGGATTCAAGGTCAAGTGAAATGCCCGCAGGGCATCCATCTATCACACCACCAATGACTTTCCCGTGTGATTCACCAAATGATGTGAAACGAAATATGGTTCCGAAAGTATTTCCAGCCATACTTCAAAGATAGTTATTATAAAAGATACTGGATACTGGATACTGGATACTAGATACTGGATACTGGATGCTGGATGCTGGATGCTGGATACTGGATACTGCGTACTGCCTACTGCGTACTGCATACTGCCTACTGCCTACTGCCTACTGCCTACTGCGTACTTGCCTACTGCGTACTTGCCTACTGCCTACTCATTAGCCATCTTCCGCAGGTACTTGACTTTTGCTTCCATAGCGGCCAGATCCTGCTTAGCTTTTTCGATCTTCTGTTCGAACTCCTGCTTAAGCACATCGGCTTTTTTAGAATTGGCAAAGAAGCCCAGGTTATTCTCCCAGAGGTTGATGTCATCCCTGAGTGAATTGATCTTATTGGTGAGGAAGCTGATTTCCTTGCGGTAAACCCTTTCGGCGTCCGGGGAATCTTTCACTGCTTCCATCCTGGTAGTATAGCTGGCATTGCTCAGCTCTGTAGAGCTAATCTTCAACTCATCGAGTTTGGCATCGATCACTTCCCGGAATTGCTGTTGCACCTTTTCTTTCTCCCTCATTGGTACGTAGCCGATCCCCATCCACTCACGTTGGAATTCCTTCAGCAGATCCAGGTTCTTAGCCTTGTCGTCAGAAAATTTAAATTCCTTGATCTTTTCAATCAGGGCCACCTTCTTATCGAGGTTTTCCTGTTCATTTTCATGGATGCTGGAGAAGTGCGATGATTTATTATTGAAAAAGGCATCACATGCCGCCCTGAAACGTTTCCAGACCTTGTCGGAATGTTTCCTGGGAACGGGGCCGATCTTTTTCCAGTCCTGCTGAAACCTGATCAATTCCTGGGTTGTCCTTTTCCAATCAGTGCTGTCCATCAGGTTTTCTGCTTCCGCACAGAGTTCAACCTTCAGATTATAATTATTTATCTGTTCCTGCTTGATAGAGTTCAGAAACTCTTTCTTATTGCCATAGAAAGTGTTCATATTCCCTTTGAAGCGGTCCCATATCTCCACATTCTCTTTCTTAGGTGCGCGGCCGATGCTTTTCCATACTCCGAAAAGTTCGTTCATCTTGTTGGTCTGATCCTGCCATCCTTTCATATTGTCAGGTATCGTTGAGATCAACTCTTCAACCTGCTCACAAAGACCGGTCTTGGCCAGCAGGTTTTGCTCCTGCTCACCTTGCAGTTTTCCATAGTGCTCGCGCCTGCGCTCGTTGATCTTATCGGTAGCAGCTTTAAAACGCTCCCATATCTCATCGCTTTGCTCCTGAGGCACAGGACCTAAGTCTTTCCAATCTTCGTGAAATTTTTGCAGTTGCTTAAATGATTTTATGATGGAAGTCTCTAATAGTAGCTCTTCTGTCTTTTCACAAAGCTCAACCTTCAGATCCAGGTTTTTCTTCATGTCAAGGTCGCGAAGCTCTTTGTTGATCTTCACCTTGTCGAAGAATTTCTCTACCAGAAAATGATAACTTTGCCACAGGTTAGACACTTCACCGGAAGGAACCATTCCAACCTTTTTCCATTCCGCCTGCAGTTCACGGAATTCGTCATATGTCTTTTTCAGGCTCTCCTCGGAACTGATCAGTGCCTTTATCTTTTCCAGGATCTCTTTCTTCTTTTCAAGATTTTCAATCTTCAGTTTATCCTGTTGCTCGTTAAACTTGATCTTGTTCCTTCTGTATACGTCAAAAGCCTTGTTAAAGCGTTTTTCCACCTTATTGTCCTGAGGCTTATGATCGTCTTTATTCCCGCCTTCTTCGATGAACTTATCGAAGGCAGCTTTCTTTTCTTCCTTCAGTAACCTCATGAAGGCCACCTTGATGAGGGCTATTTTGGTTTTTGTCTTAGAAAAATCCTCTTCCTGCACCAGTTCTTCCAGCCTGGTGATCAGTTCTTCTGCACCAAGCTCCTCGAAGACTTCTTCCACATCTTCAGCTTCTTCTTTATCAAGCTCCTCCTCAACCTTCTTGTCGCTGGCTGCTGGTTGCTGGTCGCTGGTTGCTGGTTGCTCGTCGCTGGTTGCTGGTTGCTCGTCGCTGCTTGCTGGTTGCTCGTCGCTGGTTGCTGGTTGCTCGTCGCTGGTTGCTGGTTGCTCGTCGCTGGTTGCTGGTTGCTGGTCGCTGGTTGCTGGTTGCTCGTCGCTGGTTGCTGGTTGCTCGTCGCTGGTTGCTGGTTGCTCGTCGCTGGTTGCTGGTTGCTCGTCGCTGG
>QMPN01000276.1 GCA_003648575.1 Bacteroidota bacterium | reverse complement strand
TATCAAAAGACGCTACGCTTCCAGACATATATTATGGAAGGTGAGATTGAAAAGGCACAGCAATGGCTCAGCAAAAATGATAAAGACAAAGAAGGCAAGAATAAGCTTCTCTATCACATGTATCGCGGCTGGGTTAGCTGGATGATGGGTGATTACAACAGCAGCAATGAAGACCTGGAAACAGCAGATCTTTTAATAGAGGATTTCCGTAAGCAAATCGGGTACGAAGCTTTTGCCCTCATCAGTAATCCCGGAGTTAAGCCCTACCAGGCTGAAGATTTTGAAAAGGTCATGGTGAACTACTTCAAGGCCCTGAATTATATTCAGCTGGGTAATTATGAGGGCGCCATAGTAGAGGCCCGAAGGATCACGATAAAGCTGCAAAAGCTTAACAGCAAGTATAAAGATCATAAGAACCGCTATTCGGATGATGCATTTGCCCATGTTATAATTGGTATGCTCTACGATGCCGATGGAGACTATAACAATGCCTTTATAGCCTATCGTAATGCATTGGAGGCATATGAAAATATTTATCTGGATAATTTTGGCCTCGCAGCCCCTTTGCAACTGAAGAAAGATATTTTGAGGACTGCTTATCTAACCGGGTTCCATGATGAGGTGGTCTATTATGAGCAAAAGTTTGGCATAAAATATGAGAAAGAGGATCCTGACAGCGGAGATCTTGTTTTTATCTGGCAAAACGGTTTCGGCCCTGTAAAAAGCGAATGGAGCATTACCTTTACGATGATACCGGGAGATGTTGGTTTTGTAACTTATACCAATGAGGAATACGGGCTTACTTTCCCTTTCTATATTGGTGATCGCTCCCCTGGTGAGCAAGCACAGTTGCGTGACCTTAGCATATTGCGTGTTGCCTTTCCAAAATATGTTGAAAGGGTACCCGTTTTCACCGAAGCATCGCTCAATGTTGAAAGTCAGACCCTACCCCTTGAACTGGCGGAAAATATCAATAACATAGCCTTTAAAACCCTTCACGACAGGATGCTGAGGGAGTTTGCCAATGCCTTGTTAAGAGTGGCCACCAAAAGGGCCTTGGAGATAGCTGTACGGGAAGCCACAAAAGAACAATCTAAAGAAAACAAGCTCGATGCAGGTGACATTGCACCGGCAGCAATCACCATCCTGAATGCCATTACAGAAAAAGCAGATACACGTAACTGGCAAACATTACCTCACTCCATTTATTATACCCGGGTTAAGCTTCCCGAAGGAGACCATGATATAAGATTGAATACCTCCAATGGACAACAAACGCAAGCACATGCGATTACGCTTAATATCCGGAAAAGGAAAACCACTTTTTTTGTTTTTCAAAGTCTTGAATCCCATCTTCCTGAGCAATGATCATGATGCAAAAAATTTGAGCATAGCCGTAGCTACGCAATGATTTTTTAAAGAAGTCAGCAGCAAAAAGAGCAAGACTTGGTGTGGCTAAAATGCGCTTGACTTGACACCAGTAGCCTGTGTAAATTGAATAATTGCTGGTTTTTTCGTAATTTTGTAAATTCTAAATCCCCAACAACTGACATTATGGAAAAAACAAGGGTATTATTTGTGGCCCAGGAAATCCTTCCTTATCTGGAAGAAAGTCCCATGGCAAAAATTGGCAGGCATCTTCCACAGGGAATACAGGAAAGGGGTAAAGAAATCCGGACTTTCATGCCACGCTATGGAAGTATCAATGAAAGAAGAAACCAGCTTCATGAAGTGATCCGGCTTTCCGGAATGAACCTGATCATTGATGATATTGATCACCCTCTTATCATCAAGGTTGCTTCCATTCAGCAGGCCCGCATGCAGATATACTTTATTGACAATGAAGATTATTTTCATCGTAAG
Source organism: Bacteroidota bacterium (assembly GCA_003648575.1). Next base: position 2,677 of record QMPN01000276.1, on the reverse strand, counting down.
TTCACACTGACAGATAAAAACGGGAAACCTTTTGACGACAACGATGAACGAACAGTGTTTTTTACCCGGGGCGTTCTTGAAACCGTTAAAAAGCTTGGATGGGGCCCTGATATAGTTCACTGTCACGGATGGTTTACTTCCCTTGTACCCGTATATCTTAAGAGAGCTTATAATATAAACCCATTGTTTGCTGATGCTAAAATGATCCTTTCTGTTTATGACGATGAGTTCAGCGGAAGCCTGAATCCGGCACTTGCAGAAAAAATGAAGGTAGAAGGTTTAACAAATAAAGACCTGGCACACTATAAAACTCCCGACTACGTTAGCCTAATCAAAGCAGCCATCGAAGATTCAGATGCCATCATTATCGGAAGTGAAAAAATCAATCCGGAAATTGAAAAATATCTGAAAACCATCAAAAAGCCTGTTATGGATTATCAGGATGAGGAAGCCTATATTGATGCATATTCGGAATTCTATGATGAGATCCTCCAGGGGTAAGCGATGCATAAATAGCATATTGACTGATTTTAACACCGGGAAATTGAAAACAAGAAGAATTATTTCGGCCAGCCTTACTGCCGTTATCCTGATAACTTTTCTCACAGCATGTAACAAAAAGCCTGACCAGGTAGGACTCAGCCTTCAGCCGGTTTCAGACGAATTATCAGTGGTTTTTGATAATAGTACGGGATTGCTTTCGCATTCGCTGCGTGAAGATTCGGTAAGAACAGATGTAAACGTCGTCAAAACAGGGATGTTGGGAAGCATGCTTGACCCTGTCTTCGGAAAGACCACAGCAGAAATATATTCCCAGTTCCGGCTTTCCGAGAACGGACAAGATTTTGGCACCAACCCCCAGCTTGATTCCCTTATCCTGTCACTATCTTATTCGGGATTTTACGGGGATTCTATGTCAAGTCAGACCATAAAAGTTTTTGAACTGGATCAGGATATGGACCCTGATACGGCCTATTATTCAAATCAATCCATAAGCGATTATGGTGTTGAACTGGCTTCAGTCACTTTTGTTCCTGCCCCCGGCGATAGTGTTATTGTTGGCGGGGAACCGGAAACGCCACAGTTGCGGATCAGATTGTCAGATGAATTTGCCGAGAAAATAATGACAGCCGACCCCTCTGTTTTTGAAGACAACGAAAGCTGGCTGGAATTTATGAAAGGCTTTCGCATAACTTCAGAGCCTGCCATGGCTGATGGAGGAATTATGTCGTTCGATATGCTGGCGGCCAACACTGCCCTCACCATCTTTTATCGTACAGAAGCATCGCAGGACACATTGTCTTTTGTCTTTCTAAGTAACGGCAACTGCGCCCGTTTCACGGCCTTCGACCATAATGATTACCTGGATGCCTCAGCCGATTTCAAATCACAGGTGCTGGATGGAGACACTGCTGCCGGCAACGAGAAATTCTATTTACAGGGAATGGGTGGTGTTAAAGCCCAATTGCGACTGCCTGATATACAGGAATTTTTTAAAGACGGGAATGTAGCTATCAATGAGGCAAAACTGATCTTTAACATTTATGATGATGGCTCGGAGCTTGGAGGGCCGCCACAATTAGGGCTTGCCATGATCGATGAGGAGGGTGATTATATACCATTACCCGATGCCGGTGAAGCAGCATCATATTACGGAGGATACCTGAACGAGGCAGAAGACCAGTATTATTTTCGCATCTCACGCCACGTACAACGTGTGCTTACAGGGCAAACTCCAAACTACCCCTTAGCATTGCTGATAACCGGATCCTCTTTCAGAGCAAACAGGCTTATCATATATGGGCCTGATTCCCTGCTGAACGGCGAAAATAAGATGGTCCTGAACGTAACATATACAAAAGTAAATTAATATGTGTGGAATTGTAGGTTACATTGGCCCGAGAGAAGCATTCCCAATCCTGATAAAAGGATTGAAACGGCTTGAATACAGGGGCTACGACAGCGCCGGTGTTGCTCTTCTTAATGGCGACCTGAATGTATATAAATGCAGCGGAAAGGTTGCCGACCTTGAGGAATTCATCATCGGCAAGGATATCAGCGGAACCCTGGGCATGGCACATACCCGTTGGGCAACGCATGGCGTGCCTAATGATTCCAATGCGCATCCTCACTATTCCGAATCCGAAAACCTGGCCATCATTCACAATGGCATCATTGAAAATTACAAGACCCTGAAAGAAGAGCTGCTTAACCGTGGCCATAAGTTTGCAAGTGACACCGACACTGAGGTGCTCATCCAATTGATTGAAGATATTCTTGTCAATGAAAAGGTAGAGCTTGAGGAAGCGATCAGGATCGCCCTTAACCAGGTGGTTGGCGCATACGCCATCGTGATCATTTCCAAAGATGATCCCGACACCCTTTATGCTGCCCGTAAAGGTTCACCCCTGGTAGTTGGTATCGGGAAAGATGAATTCTTCCTTGCCTCTGATGCAACTCCCATTGTGGAATATACCAAGAATGTGGTATACCTGAAGGAGGAGGAGATGGTTATCCTGCACAGGAACGGTGATTTCAAGATCAAAACCATTGAGAACAGGGAGCAAACGCCATATATCCAGAAATTGGAAATTAACCTGAGTGCCATTGAAAAAGGTGGCTTTGACCACTTCATGCTGAAAGAGATCTATGAGCAACCCAGATCCATCAGGGACAG
>QMPN01000275.1 GCA_003648575.1 Bacteroidota bacterium | reverse complement strand
TAGCGCCCGATATTTTATGCCTGGCAAAAGGAATGGGCGGCGGCATGCCGATAGGTGCGTTTATCAGTTCACGTGAGATCATTGATAAGCTCACCTTCAAACCTGAGTTGGGCCACATTACAACTTTCGGGGGGCATCCTGTATCCTGCGCAGCCGCATTGGCAAACCTTGAGGTGATCCTTGACGAAAATCTCACAGATGCAGCCGTTAAGACAGGTGAACTGTTCTACACAGGGCTCAGGGGGCATTCCAAAATAAAAGAGATCCGTTATAAAGGTCTTATGATGGGGGTTGAGCTGGAGAATGAGGCCATCACTAATGAGCTCATCGACATATTTCTGGAGGAAGGGCTTATCAGCGACCGCTTCCTTTTCCGGCCATCGGCTTTTCGCATTGCCCCTCCCCTGACCATTACACAGGAACAGGCCGAAGAAACAATTCAAAGTATTATAGCCTGCCTTGACAGGCTTAAATGATCATGCCGATATTCAGGTTAAATAAGGAGCTGAGCTTTCCCGATCCGTCTTACGCAGAGGAAGAAGGGATCCTTGCCATTGGGGGCGACCTTTCTGTTGACCGGCTTATCCTTGCTTATGCCAATGGCATTTTTCCCTGGCCCAGGAAGGGAGCCCCTATCCTGTGGTGGTCACCCGACCCCAGGATGGTACTCTTTCCGGAGGATTTCAAGGTTAGCAAAAGCCTCCGGCAGCTCATCCGCAGTGGTAAATACTCTTATACTATAGACCAGGATTTTACTTCAGTGATACAAAACTGTGCAAAGATCCCAAGAAAAGACCAGGACGACACCTGGATAATAGATGAAATGCTTGAAGCATATATCAGGCTGCACAGGGAAGGCTTTGCACATTCAGTGGAAACCAGGCAGGATGGAAAGCTTATCGGAGGATTGTACGGGGTATCGATTGGAAGGGCATTTTTCGGGGAGTCGATGTTCTTCCATTCGCGCGATGCTTCCAAATTTGCACTGTATCACCTGGTGAAGCTGCTGAAACACTGGAACTTTGAGCTCATCGACGCCCAGCAGGATACTGATCACATGAGAAGCCTCGGGGCAATAAACATGCCCAGGGATGAGTTTATGGAAAGGCTTGAGAAGGCAATTGCCTATCCCACATATAAAGGAAACTGGAATAATTATTTATAGCATGGACAGATACAATCAGGAATTTATGAAGAAGGCCATTCAACTGGCGAAGGAAAATGTAAGCTCCGGCAAGGGAGGCCCGTTTGGTGCCATTGTTGTCAAAGAAGGAAAGATCATAGCCGAGGCCATGAACGAAGTGACCTGCTGTGACGACCCCACTGCCCATGCCGAATTGGTAGCTATCCGCCGTGCCTGCCGGGAGTTAAAAACCTATCAGCTTACTGGCTGCGAGATCTACAGCAGCTGCGAACCATGCCCCATGTGCCTGGGCGCTATCTACTGGGCACGCCCCGACCGTGTTTATTATGCCGGCACACGCAAAGATGCGGCAGCTTCCGGTTTCGATGATGACTTCATATACGATGAGATGGAGCTTTCGCCAAAAGACCGAAAGATCCCGTTCATCAATTTAATGCGCAATGAGGCTGTTGAGGTATTCAGGGAATGGGATGATAGTGAACTTAAGGTTAATTATTGATGCTGGATAACTTCAAACTTTAGTTCACTTTAGCTCACTTTAGGCACTTGTTACTGGTTACTGGCTTCTGGTTACTGGTTACTGGGCTGTAGCTGCCGGTTACTGGATATAATTTAAAACTTATAACTTATAACTTACAACTAACTCAACACTCAACCCTCAACACTCAAAACTCAAAAAGTATTACCTTTACCACCTTTATTAATAACCGATAAGCCATCATAATACTTTTATGAAGATAACGATTGTAGGATCAGGATATGTAGGATTGGTGACCGGAACATGCTTTGCTGAGGTAGGCATCAATGTGAGCTGCGTTGATGTCGATGAACAAAAGATCGAAAGCCTGAAAAAAGGCGTTGTGCCGATATATGAACCGGGACTGGACGCTATGATAAGCCGTAACATTGAAAAGGGAAGGCTGCATTTTACTACTGATCTGTCTTCAACACTCAAAGACTGCGAAGTGATCTTTATAGCTGTCGGCACCCCACCCGATGAAGATGGAAGCGCCGACCTCAGGTACGTAATTGATGTGGCACGCGAAGTTGGAAGGAATATCGATGATTATATTCTTGTAGTGACCAAAAGCACTGTGCCTGTCGGAACTGGTGAAAAGATAAGGGCGGCAGTGCAGGAAGAACTGGATAAGCGCGGGAATGGCATTTCATTCGATGTTGCTTCCAATCCTGAATTCCTGAAAGAAGGTGCTGCCATACAGGACTTCCTTAAGCCCGACCGTATCGTGATAGGTACGGAATCAGAAAGGGCGGTGAAGATCATGCAAAAGCTCTATAAACCCTTTACGCTTAACGGGCACCCGCTGATCTTCATGGACATCCCATCTGCAGAAATGACCAAATATGCCTCTAACGCCATGCTGGCAACCCGCATAAGCTTTATGAACGAAGTGGCAAACCTGTGTGAGATCATGGGCGCCGATGTGGACATGGTCAGGAAAGGGATCGGCAGTGACCCCCGGATTGGCAATAAATTCATCTACCCCGGAACAGGATATGGTGGTTCATGTTTTCCTAAGGATGTTAAAGCCCTCATAAAAGCAGCTCATAAGAATGATTTCGAGATGACTCTGCTGCAGGCCGTGGAATCAGTGAACGACAGGCAGAAAGAGATACTGTATAAAAAGGTAAAAGCCTATTTCAAAGGTGACCTGGAGGGTAAAAAGGTTGCCATGTGGGGCCTGTCGTTCAAACCACAGACCGACGACATGCGCGAAGCCCCTTCAAGGGTACTGATCAAGTTATTGCTGAATGCAGGATGCGTAGTCTCGGCATACGACCCCATAGCATTGAAAGAGGCAAAAAGGCTGTTGGGGGACAGCATAGAACTGATTGATGACCAGTATGACATTTTGCAGGATGCTGATTGCCTGCTTCTGGTCACGGAGTGGAAGGAATTCAGGGTGCCTGATCTCAAAAAGATGAAAACCATGATGAAAAACCCTGCTATATTTGACGGAAGGAACATCTACGACAAAGATGAGCTGACAGGCGCAGGATTTTCATATTTCGCCATCGGCAAATAGTACAAAATACTCTCTCAATGAAGAAAAAGAAAATACTTGTTACCGGAGGCGCAGGATTCCTGGGGTCACACCTCTGCGAAAGGCTTCTCAATGATGGCCATGAGGTCATCTGTCTCGATAATTTCTTCACGGGAAGCAAAAAAAATATCCTGCACCTGATGGACAACCCCTTCTTCGAGGTCATCAGGCATGATATCACAATGCCTTTCTTCATTGAAGTGGATGAGATATACAACCTGGCATGTCCGGCCTCCCCTATCCATTACCAGTTCAATCCTATCAAAACGATCAAAACATCAGTATCAGGAAGCATTAATATGCTTGGACTGGCAAAAAGGATCAAGGCAAAGATATTGCAGGCTTCCACCAGCGAAGTATATGGTGACCCGCAGGTTCATCCACAAACCGAGGATTACTGGGGGCATGTAAACCCGATCGGGTCGAGAGCATGCTACGATGAAGGCAAGAGGTGCGCAGAAGCCCTTTTTGTGAACTACAGGAAACAGAACAATGTCAGGATCAAGATAGCCAGGATCTTCAACACTTACGGCCCCAGAATGGACCAGGAGGATGGCAGGGTTGTATCCAACTTTATCATGCAGGCCCTCAAAGGCGAAGATATCACCATCTATGGCACTGGCGAACAAAGCAGGAGTTTCTGCTATGTAGACGACATGATAGAAGGACTTATACGTTTGATGAATACCGATGATAGTTTCACAGGGCCGGTTAACCTGGGGAACCCAAACGAAATGACTATGCTTGAACTGGCATCTATAGTAAAAGACCTCTCGGGTTCAGGGTCAGGAATATCATATAATGAGCTTCCCGAGGATGACCCCATGCAGCGCCAACCTGATATCAGCCTGGCAAAAAAGACACTCGGCTGGGAGCCGTCAACCATTTTACGGGAAGGCTTAAAAAGAACAATCGATTATTTCAAAAAACTGCAGGCGGAAGGCTAAGGGATGAAAATACTGGTGACAGGAGCAAACGGACAACTGGGCTTGAGCCTGAAAGCGGGAAGCAATGCATATCCCGGCTATGAATTTCTGTTTACAGACATTGATGAACTTGATATAACCAGCTATGATGCCGTTGAGAAACTGATATTTTCTTTTAATCCTGAAGTCCTGATCAACTGCGCTTCCTATAATGCTGTCGATAAGGCAGAGGACGAACCCTTGCTGGCCCTCAACATCAATGGGAAGGCAGTACAGAAGCTGGCAGGGCTGGCCCGTAAGCATAGCTTCGGGCTGATCCATATCTCCACCGATTATATTTTTGACGGCAAGAAAGGCAGCTCCTATACAGAGCTTGATGAACCGCACCCACAATCAAAGTATGCGCATTCCAAGTTCATTGGTGAACAAGCCATC
>QMPN01000274.1 GCA_003648575.1 Bacteroidota bacterium | reverse complement strand
TCGGATGCCAGGGACGCGAAGATCAAAACGCTGAAAGGTACCATCGCCGCCTTGCGTAAAGACATCGCCGCCGCGAACAAAGATCTGGTTGAATCAGGGAAAATGTTCCGGGCGGAACCGTCCAAGGATACGGCGGGGGTTTACCGGGTGACCACTGGCGACTTCATCAGGCTGACTATGAGCCGCACCACGGCAGAGAATAAACTGGCGACACTGTAAAACTAGGCAGTACATTGTAAGCCACGGCGCGACCGTCAACGTGGCGGTCGCGCTTATAACAAGAAGGAAACTCGTGGAATATCAAACCGACAACATTATCGTCTACGATCTCGAGGTGTTCCCTGGATACTTCCTTGCAGGCTTCGAGTTTCCCAACGGGGAAGTTCATCAGCTTATTATATCGCAGGATAACGATACCCATCTTCAGTACCTCCGCGACTTCCTTGTCTGGCTAACCGATCAAGGCTACGCGCTGGCTGGATTCAATTCGACGGGTTTCGATGACGTAGTGCTGACTGCCTTCCTCGCGGATCCTAAGCCCGAGGTGGCCTACCAGACGTCCTTTGATATCATCGTGAATCAACATCCGCGATGGAAGTTCGACAATCAGATCAACTCCATCGATTTGATGCAGATCCTCCCGGGGCGCATCAGTTTAAAGAAGATTGGAGTCTGCCTTGGACATAGTAAGCTCCAGGAACTGCCGGTGGACTTCAACAAGGTACCGTCGCTGGAAGAACAGCAGACAATTCTCCCGGAATACAACATCAATGATCTACGGATCACTCGGAAGTTACTGAATAAGATTCAAGGTGAGCTGGATCTACGCGGAGCCATGAGCCGGAAGTACAACATCGACCTGCGGTCTAAAGGCGATGCTCAGATAGCAGAAGCAGTACTGACTCTGGAAATGGAACAACGCATCGGGAAGACAAAAAAAGAACTCAACGAAGCGGCTCGTATCATTTGCCTGGGCAAACCATGGGTCACAGTAACCGCGCCATCCTGGTGGGATAGCATCATTGTCAAGAACCCAGATATCCAGAAGGTGGTAACTCTCGGCGCGGAGATCTTCGCCAAGACAATACCCATCCACGGGGACTATCTCCAACGCGGCGTGTTGGACCGCACCGTGTTCCTGGGAGACCGCTACTATAAGATGGGCATCGGCGGACTTCATTCGATTGATGGTCCAGGTCGATGGATACCCACCCGCGATGAGTTCTTGATCAATGTAGATGTCGCCAGTTACTACCCATCAACTATCCTACTACAGCACCTGGCCCCACCGCAGACCGAAGGATCGTTCCTTGAGATCTATGATCAGATCTACCGGGACCGACTGAAGGCCAAGCAGGAAGGAAACAAGACGGTGGCCGATACCCTCAAGATTGTTCTGAATTCAACATTCGGTCTGACCAGTTCGGTGTACTCTGCGATGTACTCCCCCGAGATGACGGCCAATGTGACCGTAATAGGTCAACTGGGCCTGCTTCTCCTCATCGCGATGTTGAAAGATACCTGCGACTGCGTGTCAGCCAACACCGATGGGGTATTGCTGATCGGTAACAAAACCAACCGGGAACAGGTCGATCAGATCATTCACTCCTGGGAGACCCTGACCGGGTATGTCATGGAAACCGAGGAGATCGAGTCGTATCGACAACGCGATGTGAATTCTTTTATTCAGTTGGCCGCCGGCGGCCAGATCAAAACCAAGGGGATCTTTAACTATAAGTGGCCGGACTTACGTCATACACCACAGGCCAATATCATCGCGACGGCGGTCAAAGACTTCATTCAGAACGGCACCCCATTACATGACACGATCATCCATTGCCAAGACATCAACCAATTCATTCTCACGCAGTCGGTGTCCCGTGACTGGGTAACGAGTTGGAATGATGAACCTCTAGGCAACATGCTTCGGTTCTACAAGTCCACACGCCCGGAGGCCGGACCCATTATCAGGCGGCCGGTTGGTGCAGACGTCAAAGGTAATGCAGGCAACGTACCCAACTCGGAAAATTGTGTTCCCCTGCCGGACCTCCCGGAGGAGTTCCCCAAAGACATCGACACCGACTGGTATATCAATGAGGCGGAGGCCCTCTTCGCGACAATCAACGAGAAAAAGCTCCGGGGCGCCAACCGGACAGCCGAGTATCTGACCACCTTGGGGCTTCGACCTTGCTACGTGGATCCTAAGGCTAAGACCTACAGCCGGGCAGCCGTGAAGTACGGAGAGTACGACTTCTCATCGTGTCCGCCTGGTTGGGTCTTCGGCACCGGCACCGGAAGTGCCCTGATAGCTAAGATAAGCGACGCCACCACCACGGTGCTGGCGGTTGATCGAGCCTACCCTTCGCGCACTCGAGCAACCATCAAGAAGCAGCAAGGATTCACACTGCTCTACGGCGCCCGGGTGCCTCTGACCAACACCGCGGGATACGTGGTCCAGTCATCGTATGGTCTGGATCTGGATCAATACTACACCGAGGCTGAACTGAAAAAGTTGCAGGTTCAATTGGAGAAGTGGAAGCATGCTTAAACCCATCAAGGTCGAACGTAAGATCCTGGAGAAGGACGTCGAGGCTTACCTAGTGCGTCAAGTAAAGAAGCTTGGCGGGCGATGCCTCAAGTGGTCATCCATGAACAATGTCGGCGTTCCTGATCGAGTAGTCATTCTACCCGACGGTGTGATCTGGTTTATTGAGGTCAAGCGAGACAATAAATCGTACCTGTCCAAGCATCAAAACCTATTCTTCGTTTCGATGGCGGAGCTTGGCGTGACGAATTGCTGCGTGGTGCATGGGAAGCCGGGTGTGGATGCGTTTATCAAGACAATATCCCCGTGCTAGGCCTCCATAACCTATATCACTTTCAGCGGACGGGAGTACTGCACCAACTCCAGAACCCGAAGAATTTCCTATGGCTGTTCCCCGGGTCTGGTAAGTCCGTAACAACCCTTACCACCTTCGCGCATTTGAAGAAACTCGGTCTCGTTCATTCGGCCTTGGTCCTGGCCCCGATGCGAGTCGCTCAGAGCGTCTGGCACACGGAAGCAAGAAAATGGAGTCACCTCCAGCACCTGACCTTCTCACGGATCCTGGGCAACCCGCAGGAGCGCATGAATGCTCTGGTCAAACCTGCCGATATCTATGTTACCAACTTCGAGAACATCGTTTGGTTGGTCACTCAGTTGACCCATTACTATCCAGCCGGTGGATACCCTTTCGACTATTTAGTCGTGGACGAATCCACCAAGCTGAAGTCCTGTGATACGAAGCGCATGGAGGCGATGCTCAAGATCGTCAATTACTTCAACTGGCGGACCCTCTTAACGGGGACACCGGCCGCCAACGGTCTGCTTGATGTCTTCGGTCAAGCTCTGATCATGGACTCGGGAGAACGCCTGGGAACAGCTTACAATGCGTTCCGGGATGCCTACTTCGTTAAGGCAGATCGTAACGGCTACAAATACAAACCGACGGCCTTGGGCGAACAGTTCATCCACGAACGCCTCCATGACGTAACTCTTAATCTGAAGAACGAAGGCTACGTGGATGTCCCGAAGCTCATCGTCAACGACATCTATGTTGACATTCCAACTCGCGCCCGGAAAGTATACGATGACATGGAGCGTTCGATGTTCGCCACCTTGGAGGATGGCACCGATGTCGAGGTGCTGTTCGCGGCGTCCAAGGGTATCAAGCTCAGGCAGATCGCCAATGGTGTGGTGTTCCACGACACCGAGTTGCGGCTCTGGAAACCAGTCCACGAGGCCAAACTTGATGCGCTCGATGAGTTGATCGAGGAATACAGCGGCGAGCCGCTCCTGGTCTTCTATCAGTTCATCCCGGACAAAGAGCGAATCCTCAAACGCTACCCCTGGGCCAAGTGCTTCACGGGGACGACCGCGCACCAGTTCGAGGTAATGCTGCAGGAATGGAAGCGAGGGGACATCCGCATGCTGCTGGCACACCCGGCCTCTGCCGGCCACGGCATCGACGGTCTCCAGGAGGGCGGACGTCACATGGTTATGTTCGGCCTGGATCACTCGTTGGAAAAGTACGAACAGAGTATTGCCCGCATCCAGCGTCAAGGGGGTGACCTGTCGCGCCCGGTACTGCTCCATCGGATCCTGGCCAGGGACAGCGTAGACGATGCCATCGCGGACAGTCTCATCGTCAAGGATGGAGTGCAGACGGGACTAAGGGATGCCATCGACGCCTATCGAAAACGACGCGGCCTCTAAGTGTAAAATAGTTGTTGACGGTCAACGGGTCGCTTGCTATATTGATCCTGCAACCAAAAAGGAGAAACCAGTGTTACGACTCAACATGAAAGTAAAGCAACACGCCTTGATTGGCGAAACCTCGAAACTGACTATTCATTCAATCGGGGAAGACGGATCGGTCAATGTTGAATTCCGCAGCGAAGGATCCGCGCAGAGACTTCGGATCCCAGTCAACGAAAAAGTGAATCTTCTTCCAGAGGTGGACATCGTTGTTCTCAGTACGTTCTCCGGGGATGTTTTCGATGAGATCACCATCGAGTTCCTCGCACCTCG
>QMPN01000273.1 GCA_003648575.1 Bacteroidota bacterium | reverse complement strand
TTCAAATAAAAATGCAATATCTTTTTCAGGTTGAACTTTCATACCTTATCTTTGTTGTCTTCACAAAGTTATATATTTAATTTAAGGAATAATGAGTAAATCCGCAGAAGACATTCTAAAGACAGCGATCCTCCTTGAGAGAAGGGGAAAGGCTTTTTATACCACTGCAGCACGCCAGACCGAGAGTGAGGCTGCCCGCAGGATCTTTACCATGATGGCTGAGGAAGAGGAGGAGCATATTGCCTTTCTCTCCAAACAGTTTGCAGAATATGGGAAAAGCGGCAAGTTTGCCAAAATTGACATCGAGGAACCCGTTGACGACACTGAGGCTGTGATGATCCTGAGTGAACAGGTGAAGAAAGAGATCTCAGCAGCAGGTTTTGAAGCGGCAGCCATCTCAGCTGCCATCGATTTTGAGAACCGTGCCATCGAGGTATACCAGGGGAGGGCTAACGAAGCCACCGACCCTAACGAAAAAGATATGTACCAGATGCTTGCCGACTGGGAACGTACACATCATCACCTGCTACATAAGCTCAATGAAGACCTGAAGGAGCAGATATGGAATGATAATAACTTCTGGCCATTCTAAGAGGTACGGGGGCCGGGGGACGAGGTACGGGGAATGATACACTCATACCGTGTCCCACGCACCGCGCACCGCATACTTTTTTATTTTAGCACTACCTTTTCCACAAGGCTCCTACCTTCCGTTCTGATCTCTACAAAATACAATCCCTTCTCCAGGTCTGTAAGGTCTAGGGTTTGGACCAGGCCACTTTTGGGAGCGAAGACTAACACTTCCTGTCCGCTGATGCTTCTGACCAGGACTTCCTCTATTTCAAGCTCATTTGTCAATTCAATATTGATAATGCCGGTGCTGGGATTTGGATAGATGCTGAAGGCCGATGTTCCATTATGCTCATTCAGACCAATATTTCCAACATCGATCATATCTGGATTATAGCTGAGGTCCAACCCATAATCATTTTCTACAACGAGGGTGACATCGTATTGGCCTGTTTCATAATAATAGATGGGTGGAGGGTTTTGTTGGTAAACCGTATCGGGGTCCCCTCCCTCAAAGATCCAGGTCCACGATGTTGGAATATAGAGTGATGCATCTTCAAAGATCAGGCTGTCACCGACCAGTATATTCGGAGATGACAACAGTGTAAATCCGACAACTGGCGGAAATCCTACACTAATAAAGTCAGTCATGGTCATGGTGTTCGATCCGGCCGGGTTGGTCACGGTAAGCTCCACAGTATACAGTCCGGGTGTATCATAAGTTATCGGCGGTGGTTCCTGTAAACTGGATGTGGCCGGGTCACCACCATCAAAGGTCCATTCCCATTCCGTCGGATTGCCGGCCGACTCATCAGTAAAGATGGCCCCGTAGCCGACCCCAACTGTGTTATCTTCTACAGTGAAATCAGCTGTTGGTTCAATATAGGTCGATTCTCCAACGTGGACGCCTACACCTGTGATAATCTCACCGGAAGCTTGATTTTCGATGAATGCCAGTACCTCGCAATTGCTCATAATATATCCTGAACCTGTAGCATCCCAGGAGTATTCGAGAGTTACCAGGCTTCCCTGGGTTGTGGGCTCCGTGATCAGATCGCCCCATTGCCCCACAAAGGCTTCCCTGAAAGTATGTTTATGCGTATACGGGCCGGATGCACCCGATTGCTGCGAAACAAGATCGTTCTCAGCAAGCAGCACATAAACAGTGTTATCATCTGTCATATTATCAGTGTAATATATTTCTACTGTTATGTTAAGCATCTGGGTCATAAAATCAAAAGTTGTTGAAAGCCCCATATTGGCCGGGGATGGCTCTGCCATTATACCATTGGCATAACCTGCCCACTGTGCACGGCTCTGAAGGCGATCACCACCATAGATCCTTCGATTGATAAAGGAGCTTGGCATGAACCGGCCTGAACCACAATATGGTGTTGTATAAAAAACGTTGGGATAGGTCCGTCTGAAATCCGGGTCGCCAGGGTAAGGGGTAGTGAAACTGGAATTCGAAGGATGGTACGCAATACAGAATGCCCTGTAGGGATTGGCAGCAAGGATGCCCGCCATCACAACATGCCCTGCCGGGCAGTTAGGGCAGGATACACCCGTGAATTCTTCAAGGATGGCATTTTTGTCCTGAGGTTCAGTACTGACATAATTTTGTGCAATTACGACGGACGTAATCAGGAGCAGGAATGTAAAAAGGATAGATTTCATTTTCATAGTAATATAGTTTAATATGTCTCTATGCAAATATAATGTTTTAATGGCCGCTTTGTAAAGCATATTCCAAATAATATTTTCCTGTAAAGTCAATAAATCTAATTTATCTCCATATATTTGCAGCCGGATTAATTCAGCCAACTTAATAAATATTACAATGAACATAAAAGACAAGGGGATCAACACCAAGCTGATCCATGCCGGCGGTTTCAAGGATCCGTTGGGAAGTGCAACCACACCCATTTATCAATCCTCGACATTCTCATTTGAGAGTGCAGACCATGGAGCACGCTGTTTTGCCGGGGAAAGCGATGGATATATCTATACGCGTATAGGAAATCCAACCATCGGTGAACTGGAAAAATCTGTTGCCGAACTTGAGAATGGCTATAACGGGATTGCCACTTCATCAGGGATGGGGGCAATTACCACAGTATATATGTATTACCTGGGCGCCGGTGCCCATATGGTCAGCCATAATGCAGTTTATGGCCCTGCCAGGGGGGTGATGGAATCCCTCTTCTCCAAATTTGGCGTCGAATATTCTTATGTCAATACCACCGACCTGGATCAGGTAAGGGCGGCAATCAAGCCAAATACGAAACTGATCTATACTGAAACTCCTGCCAACCCTACAATAGGGATCACAGATATAAAGGCGCTTGCTGCGATTGCACATGAGCATAATATCCCGCTTGTTGTCGACAATACATTTTGCAGTCCTTACCTGCAGCGGCCTCTTGACCTGGGAGCCGATATGGTGGTACATTCCATGACCAAGTTTATCAATGGCCATGCCGATATTGTTGCGGGTATGATCGTTACTAAAACCGAAGAGGACTATAAAGGTATCCATCCGGTTATGGTCAACATGGGTTGTAACATGGATCCGCATCAGGCGTTTATGACGCGCAGGGGATTAAAGACGTTAGGGATCAGGATTGACCGTGCTCAGAAGAATGCTATAAAGGTGGCTGATTACCTGGATAAACACCCAAAGATCGAGTGGATCATGTATCCCGGCCTGGCATCGCATCCGCAGCATGAACTTGTTGCTAAACAAATGGACGGCCCCGGAGCCATGATGAGCTTTGGTGTTAAGGGAGGATATGAGGCAGGTAAAAAGATGATGGACCACGTTCAGCTGGCCCTGCTGGCTGTTTCACTTGGCGGTATTGAAACATTGATACAGCATCCGGCTTCTATGACACATTCTAAATTGTCGCATGAAGCTAAAATGCAGGCCGGGATCAGCGACGAGCTGGTTCGTTTGTCTATCGGTATTGAAGATGTTGATGATATCATTGCCGACCTGGAACAGGCCCTTGCTCATGTTTAATTACTGTTCATTAGAACATCTTTCCTGCAGAGTGCTTCTTCCTTGCTGAAAAATTGTATTTTTATTGTTGATTTGTTGTTAATGATAAAAAGGATGTTTCATAGGGCTTTGATTATACTGCTGCTTCTTATGTGTGCAGAGCAGGCCATGCCACAACGTGTTGCCCTGGTACTCAGTGGTGGCGGCGCGAAGGGCCTTTCGCACATAGGTGTGCTGAAAGCCCTGGAGGAATATAATATCCCGATCGATTATATTGTAGGAACATCCATGGGCGCTATCGTAGGAGGTTTGTATGCCAGCGGATATTCACCCGACACCATTGCCATGATCATGTCTTCGGATAAATTCCAGCGTTGGTCGTCCGGAGCGGTACAAGATAAATATGCATACTATTTCAAACAACAGGACCCCGATGCTTCCTGGATCACAATAAAATTCAATTATGATGATGTAACACGCAAGATCACCCCTAAGGTACCTATCACACTCATCCCTCCCTATGAAATGGATTTCGATGTACTCGAACTGTATGCCTCGGCCAGTGCTGCAGCCGATTATGATTTTAACAATCTATTTGTTCCTTTTCGCTGTGTTGCTGCTGATATCGATTCCAACAAGATCATTGTGCTGGAAGATGGACAATTGGGAACTGCGATCAGGGCTTCCATGACCTTTCCGTTTTATTTTCAACCGATCGAGATTGATGGAAAGTTCCTTTTCGACGGGGGTATGTATAACAACTTTCCTTCCGATATAGCCAGGGAAGAGTTTTATCCTGATGTGATCATTGGCAGTAAAGCAGCAGGCAATTATGAATCAGCAAGCGGGGATGATATGGTATTACAATTACAAAACATGTTGATGGCGCCTGCCGACTTTAGCCTTGATTCATCATCCGGAATTCTGCTTGAGCATAAGTTGGATGACCGTGCAATTTTTGACTTTTCACGGGCAGATGAGTTGATCGATGCCGGTTACCAGACGGTAA
>QMPN01000272.1 GCA_003648575.1 Bacteroidota bacterium | reverse complement strand
ACTTTAAGTACTCCAGGCACTTCCCTTACCACTCCGGCTTCCTCTTTTCAAGAAAAGCTTTCATTCCGGTTTCTCCTTCATCTTTGAAGAGTGTACCAAACATGTCTGCTTCCAGTTCTGAGCCTTCGTTAAAGCCTTGAAGCATTCCCTGTCTCACCACCTTTTTAATCAACTTCACGGCTTTGGGGCCTTTCGATATAATATTATTGGCAATCCCCATAACGGTTTCCATCAGCTCTTCCGGTTCAACTACCTGTTGCACCAGGCCGATCCGTAAGGCATCATCAGCACCGATCATGTCGGCTGTCATCAAGAGATAGAGGGCATCACCCAATCCGGTAAGACGTGATAATCTCTGGGTACCGGCGTAGCCCGGTATCAGTCCAAGACTCACTTCCGGTTGCCCGAACCTGGCTTTGGTACTTGCGATCCGAAAATCGCAACCCATAGCCAACTCCAATCCGCCCCCAAGGGCAAAACCATTGATAGCGGCTATGACCGGGATCTCCATCTCGCCCAGACTGCGAAAGGTATTTTGTCCAAGGCGGCTGAAAGCTGCACCTTCTTCGGGAGTTTTGTCAACCATTTCAGCAATATCGGCACCGGCAACAAATGCCTTGCCTTCACCGGTAATAATCATGACCCTCACATCGGTACGTTTGCTAATATCAGCTACCACCTGATCCATTTCGTTAAAAAACCTGGTATTTAAGGCATTCATTGCCTCAGGACGGTTGATGGTGACCATAGCGATCTGCTCACTAACCTCCACCTTTAGAATTTGTAAATCCATAACTTGGGGTACTTAAAAATTAGAGTTATCAAATTTAAAAAAAATTGCTCTGTTCTGACACCTAATCGCAATTATTTAGACGCTAAACAGGGCCAAATCCTTACATATACAGATTTGATTTTATGGATATTTTAACTCGTTTTAAGGAATTATTTGCTGCCGGAACAAAACAAATACCTAGTTTTGCGTGTTTTCTTATTAGAAATCAAGCTCATGCTCAAAGAAATGTTAAGAAATACCATAGCCTTGATGATGGCAGTGATCGTGCTTGTATCTACAAGCGGTTTCACGGTATTTAAGCATTCGTGTTCCACGGAACAAACCACTGAGTTCTCTTTGCTCATCCCGGAATTTAACTGTGAACATTACCAGGAGGAAGCAAGTTTACCGGCTTGTTGCTGTGCGATTCCCATACCAGAGGATGAGGAGTCATACAATTCAAGTAAATGTTGTGATACCGATACATTCGTTGTTAAACTGAATATCACCGTCCAGCTGACGGATTACGACAAGAGTGAATACATTAACGTGGCCATACTTCCTGTTCTGGCAGCAAAAGACCTCCATACTGAAGATGATAAGAACAGGCATATCATTGTTAGCAATAATCTCCCGCCTCCACTAGCGGGCAAGGCCTTACACATATACCTGCATCAGCTGAACATCCCCTATCCTTCTGTTTGATTAAACCGCAAATCCGGTTTCCCTGATCTTTCATTCATTTAAGAATCAAACAGCATACCCTTATGTACTTGAAAACAATATTTACAGCCATACTGGTCGGGGTAATCACTTTAACTTATTCCCAGCAACTAAGCGGGATAGTATATCATCTTGATGAGCCCGAGCAAGATCATCAACATCAGGCACCCCTGCCCGGTGCAAATGTTTACTGGGCGAATACTACCCAGGGCACAACTACAAATGCAGATGGTGAATTTCTACTTGAATTTCCGCAACAGGATGATCCAGTTCTGGTAATCAGCTATATTGGGTACACGAATGATTCAGTCCATATCAATCACGGACAACACGAAATTGAGATCATCCTTGAAGTAAACAATACCTTAAAAGAGGTTGTGATCACAAACAAGGCACCGGGAACTTTTGTTTCAAGGCTTGATCCTATTCACACACAACATATCACAGGAGCTGAGCTTCAAAAAGCAGCTTGCTGCAATCTTTCAGAAAGTTTTGAAACCAATGCCTCGGTCGATGTGTCCTATAGCGATGCCGTTACAGGAGCCAAACAGATTCAGCTGCTTGGGCTCAGGGGAACCTATAGCCAGATCATGACGGAGAATATTCCCAATTTGCGTGGGCTGGCTACCTCTTTTGGCCTTGGTTATATTCCAGGTTCCTGGATGGAATCCATCCAGGTATCTAAAGGAACTTCAGCCGTCAGGAATGGATATGAGGCCATTGCCGGACAGATCAATATCGAATACCTGAAGCCAGACCTCGCTGATAAGCTATTCCTCAATGCCTACGTCAATATGCATGGGAAAATCGAAGGAAATGCCATCAGCGCCTTTAAGATCAACAAAAAGTGGAGCACTGCCATCTTTGCTCATGCCGAAAACCTTTCAAATAAGGTAGACGACAACGGGGATTCATTCCTTGATATGCCTTTGGTCAGGCAATTCAATATTTTTAACCGCTGGAAGTACCAGGGAGATCATTTCATCACCCAATTTGGATTTAAGGTGCTTGATGAAAACAGGACCGGCGGGCAAATGGACTTTTCCACCGACATGGTAAGGGATACAAGCAAACCATATGGAATCAATGTAAAGACCAGGCGCTATGAAGCTTTCTGGAAAGCAGGATACATTTTCGAGAACAGGCCTGCCACCTCCATGGCCATGATCCAGAATTTCACACACCACAAGCAGAATTCATATTTCGGCTTAAATAATTATGATGCCGAGGAGAACAGCTACTACCTGAACCTATTATTTCAGTCATATATCGGCAACACACGCCACAGCTTCACTACCGGGTTCAGTTTTGAGATGAATAATTATTTCGAAAACCTGAACGACAGTGCCTTTAACATGCAGGAAAGGGTGCCAGGGGTATTTTTCGAGTATACTTACAAACTGGATGAGAAACTCAGCATAATTGCCGGCATCAGGGGAGATTATCATAATATCTTCGGAGCCTTTGTCACCCCCCGGTTTCATCTGAGGTACGCCATTACAGAGCGTACTATACTGAGGGCATCAGCCGGTTTGGGATACCGCACTGCCAATGTGATTGCAGAGAACAATACAATGCTGGCAAGTTCAAGACACCTCTTCATTGTTGAAGAACCCAGGCAGGAACAGGCATTTAATTCCGGGATCAGCATCACGCAATATGTAGATGTTCTTGGACGCGAATTGCGACTGAGTGCAGACGTTTATTACACAAATTTCCAGAATCAGCTTATCCTTGACTTTGACAGGGATCCGCAAGCAATTTATATCTACAATCTGGATGGAAGATCCTATTCAACTGCATATCAGGCTGAAGCCAGCTATGAGCTCATCCACAGGCTGGATGTGACTTTGGCATTCCGCTATAATGATGTGAAGATGACTACTAATAATGAATTGCAGGATAAGGCATTATTGAATAAATATAAGGGACTAATCACACTCTCTTATGCCACAAACTTGAAAAAGTGGCAATTCGATTTTACCACCCAGTTCAACGGAATCAGCAGGATTCCGGGTACGGAAAGCAACCCCCCGGAGTATCAAAGGGAAAGCACTTCACCGGCATATATTGTTATCAATGCCCAGGTGACCAAATACTTCAAAAAATGGAATATTTATTTAGGAGGAGAAAACCTGACTAATTACAAGCAGAAAGACCCGATCATAGCAGCTGACCAGCCTTTCGGGAAATATTTCGACTCCTCTATGATATGGGGACCGGTATCGGGAGTGAACATTTATATGGGTTTGAGGTTTACCTTATAGATAGATGATAGATGATAGATGAAGTAGATTAAAGAAAGGGAAAGAAGAAGAGGGAGGAATAATTATGAAAACTGAAACAATTATTGTTGATAATCTGAAATGCCATGGTTGCGCAAAGACCATCAGCAGAGAGCTGGCCTGGATTGGCGAGGTAATAAATGTAGATGTGAATGTGGATGATTCATCCATCAAAATCGATTATGCTGGAAAGAATAAAATGCGAGAATTGTTCGTTGAAAAACTAAGAAAGCTGGGCTATCCTGAAGAGGGTACCGGCAATATGAATCAGAAAGTAAAATCTTATGTCAGTTGTGCCATTGGCAGAATAAAATAAAAAAATATACCATGAAAACATCCGTAAAAATATTACTTATCGCCTTTCTGGCTATAATGTTTAGCAGCCACTTACAAGCGCAGGATCCAGAGCCCAAGACCAAAGAGATCAAGATACAGACCTCTGCCATTTGTGGCATGTGTGAAGAGCGTATCGAGTCAAATATGGCTTTTGAAAAGGGCGTCACTTCGGTAGAGCTCGATGATAAAACCAAGATCGTTACCATCACTTACAGGACAGCAAAAACTGATCCCAAAAAGCTCAGGGAGGCTATCTCAAAACTGGGATATGATGCCGACGATGTTGAAGCCGACCCCAAGGCTTATGCAAAGCTTCCTGCCTGCTGCCAGAAAGGCGTTGCACCGCATTAAATATTAGTATATTTCCTCTATAAATCCCTTTTCCCATTATAACGCTTTAGGTGAGCGAATTTCCTCTGCAAGTTTGGCCTGTTAAGGCATTAACTTATGTCTGTGTGCTTAAATTATCTTGACCAGTTT
>QMPN01000271.1 GCA_003648575.1 Bacteroidota bacterium | reverse complement strand
GAAAGGTCTGATATATGGATCAGGCCATCAACGCCTTCTTCCAACTCAACAAAAATGCCGAAGTTGGTGAAGTTCCTGACAGTTGCAGTATGCTTAGAATCTTTCGGATACTTGGTCATGATACCTTCCCATGGATCGGGGATCAGTTGTTTCATACCGAGCGACATTTTTCTCTCTTCCCTGTCGAGGGTAAGGATCACAGCTTCCAACTCGTCACCAACTTTCAAGAAATCCTGTGCGGTGCGCAGATGCTGCGACCATGACATTTCAGAAACGTGTATGAGTCCTTCAACGCCCGGGGCAATCTCAATGAACGCACCATAGTCGGCGATCACCACTACTTTTCCCTTTACCTTATCACCTATCTTAAGTTTTTCGTCGAGGGCATCCCATGGATGAGGTGTCAGCTGTTTCAGTCCGAGGGCAATACGTTTCTTCTCATCATCAAAGTCGAGGATAACCACCTTGATCTTCTCATCAAGTGATACGATCTCTTCCGGATGGTTGATCCTGCCCCATGAAAGGTCAGTAATGTGTACCAGGCCGTCAACACCACCCAGGTCGATGAATACACCGTATGAAGTAATATTCTTCACTGTACCTTCCAGCACCTGGCCTTTTTCAAGTTTCGACATGATCTCGGCCTTCTGTTGTTCAAGTTCAGCTTCAATCAATGCTTTATGGGAAACAACTACGTTTTTGTATTCGTGGTTGATCTTCACCACCTTGAATTCCATGGTCTTGTCAACATAAATATCGTAATCACGGATAGGTTTCACATCGATCTGTGAACCCGGAAGGAATGCTTCAATGCCAAACACGTCTACTATAAGCCCACCTTTGGTTCTGCATTTTACATAACCATTGATGATCTCATCCTTTTCAAATGCGGCATTGATCCTGTCCCATGATTTAAGGATCCTGGCTTTCTTATGCGAAAGGAGGAGTTGCCCGGAAGGGTCTTCCTGATTTTCCACATAAACTTCAATAGTATCACCTATTTTAAGGTCAGGATTGTAACGGAATTCGTTCAGCGCAATGACACCATCAGATTTGAATCCGATGTTCACAACCACTTCACGGTTGTTCATTGCCACCACAGTACCGTCGATCACTTCGTGCTCGACGATTGAGCTCATAGTCTTATTGTAGATCTCCTCAAGGTCAGCCCGCTCCTTTTCAGTGTATGCATCTGCCTTTTTGCCAGTCACACTCCAGTCGAAATCATCTTCATCATCCTTGGGGGCTTCAGCCTTCTTAACGGCTGTTTTCTTTTTCGCCTTGGGTTTTTCTTCCTTTACTTCTTCTATCTTCACTTCTTCAACCACTTCGGCTTTGGGTTCTTCTACCTTCTCTTCAACTGTTTCTGGTTGCTGGTCGCTGGTTTCTGGTTCCTCGGCTTCAGGAGTTTCTTCCTGCACTTCTTCTATCTTCACTTCTTCAACCACTTCGGCTTTGGGTTCTTCTTCCTTTACTTCTTCTATCTTCGCTTCTTCAACCACTGCGGCTTTGGGTTCTTCTTCCTTTACTTCTTCTATCTTCACTTCTTCAACCACCTCAGTCTTGGGTTCTTCTACCTTCTCTTCAACTGTTTCTGGTTGCTGGTCGCTGGTTGCTGGTTCCTCAGCTACAGGAGCTTCTTCCTTTACTTCTTCTATCTTCACTTCCTCAACCACTTCGGCCTTGGGTTCTTCTTCCTTCACTTCTTCTATCTTCACTTCTTCAACCACCTCAGTCTTGGGTTCTTCTACCTTCTCTTCAACTGTTTCTGGTTTCTGGTTGCTGGTTTCTGGTTCCTCAACCACTTCGGCTTTGGGCTCCTCTTTAACTTCTTCGTTAGCAGGAACTTCTTCGTTGATCTTTTCTTTTTTATCAGTCATCTGGTATTCATTGTATCCGTCCTTTCCCTGTACCCGGTGGTTGCGGATTGGTTAAACATTTAAAGTACAGCTTGTGGTACAGCAGGATATAATTGATCCTCAAGCTGCTAAAATTGGGCTGCAAAAGTACATATATATTTTGAATATAAAAACACTTCTATGCTAAATTTCATGATCAATTGGGTATATTCAAAATTTGGTTGAATTAGTTGAATTTGGGTGAATTGGGTGAACTGGTTGAACTAGTTAAATTAGTTGAATTAGAACGGCACTAAAGAACGTGGGTAAAATTTGTCATTCTGAGGAGAGAACGCAGTGAACAACGAAGGACCCGTATCAAGTTTCTCCGCCACAGACAGAGGGTTTTGCCTGCAGTTTTGCATAAAGGCCGGCAAAATAATTCTGCAAGCAGTGGAGCGATTTGCGACAGAGTATTCTGCCGGCAAGGGTGCAACTTGACAGAGGTCCTTCTCCCGTCTCGCTTCGCTCTACGGCTCTCCTGCCTACGCTGAAGCTACGGCAGGCAAAGCAGGATGACAATTTTTATCAACGGGCTGAGGTGCAAATTAGATATTAACAAGCTTGGCCTACGAATTCATAACACCAGCTATTCCGCAAGGGATATTTTTGTATTTTTATAGAAACAAATAGATTAACACGGCATAGTCGCGGCCGAAAAAACATGATGACAGGAGCTTAATTAACTAACAGAAAGGATCATAAATGAGAAAAGTTGCAGTTTTAGGAGCAGGTTATGTAGTAAAGCCAATGATTGATTATTTCATTGATATTTGTAAATATGAGGTTACTGTTGCAACGCGCACCGTTTCAAAAGCAGAGAAAGTAATTGCAGGAAGACCGCAGGGCTTTCCAATCAGCTGGACAATCGATCAGGTTGATGCTTTGGAAAAAATAATACAGGATGTTGAAATTGTTGTTGTGATGACACCACGGTCAACTCACACAATTGTTGCCGAATTGTGCCTGAAGCATAAAACACCTATGATAACCACAGACTTTAAACATCCCGGGATTGCATGCTTCGATGAAGAAGCAAAAAAACAAGAAACCCTTATTCTGACTGAACTTGGTGAAGATCCGGGGCTCGACAACATGGGCTTAAAGCAAATGATCGATGAAGTCCATTCTGAGGGGGGTAAGATCACAAATGTTGATTCTTTTGGAGCAGGCATTCCTTCTTTTGAGAACAATCGTAATCCCTGGGGCTATAAATTTTCATGGGATCCAAATGGACTTATGCGTTCAGCAGTATCACCGGCAACATATCAGGTTGATGGAAAAGTTATTGAAGTGCCGGCCAAATTTGAGCATAACAGATTAGTGGACATCTACGGAATTGGGACATTTGAAACTTATCCCAGCAACGACAGCACCCGCTACATAAAAGAGTTTGGATTGGATGAAAATATTTCCATCTACAAGGGATTGCTGCGGTTTATCGGTTATTGTAACACAATGACAAATCTCCTGAAAATAAAACTTATTGAGAACACCGAAGAAAAGAATTTTGAGAACACAACATATAGCCAGTTTATTGCTGAACTTATCGGATCTTCAACTATGGAAGATGTAAAAATGCAGTTTGCGAAATCATTGAATATGGAGATTAATGATGATTTTATTAAAAAATTAGATTGGCTGGGATTATTTGACAACGTACAGATATCAATAAGCAGAGGCACAAATTCAAACCTCCTCGTAGATCTGATGTTAAAAAAAATGGGGTACGAGCCCTATGAAAAAGATATGATAATCGTTCACAACGAAATGCTTGTCGAATTTCCTGACAGGAAAGAAAAATGGATTTCCAGCATGATGAACGAAGGTATCCCTTATGGTGATTCTGCTATGTCGAGAGCCGTTTCCCTGCCACCGGCTATTGCTGCAAAACTAATTTTAGAAGGAAAAATCACAGCTAAAGGAGTGTGCATACCATCTACAAAAGAAATGTACGAACCTATCCTGGATGAAATGGAAACTTTTGGATTTTCTTTTGAAAAGGAAACAATCATCTTATAATAATAACAGCCCTTCATAGAACTCTTTGCACTCCAAGTACTCCAAGTACTTCAAGTATTCCAAGTACTTATATCACATGCTCAAATAAATAATTTCCGGGACAACAGAAAATTAAAATTGCATAAAACGATCAGATTTAAAGATATAGTACTACCTTTGTGCATTATTTTAATTTAAATTATTTATTATGAGTAACGGAACCGTAAAATTTTTCAATGTTTCTAAGGGATATGGATTCATAGCCCCTGATGATGGTGGTAAAGATGTGTTTGTACACCAAAATGGATTAACTGACAATATCACTGAAGGTGATAAAGTAAGCTACGATGTAGAAGAAGGCCAAAAAGGACTGAACGCAGTAAATGTCAAATTAGCATAACATTACACCCTGCTATAAGAGCATTGTAAAAAAGCCCGTCATAAATGATGGGCTTTTTTTTTATTTTCAAACCTGATGATCAACAACATAAGAACAGAACATCGGGAATAATTTCGATTTTTGCAGTCCTGATTTATGCGGGCATCTTTTTCGTTACACTTGCTGCCTGGAGGATATTTTAATAAAAATGAATAGAAATAAGATATTAATAGGAACTATCATCATCATGCAACTGATATTTATCGGCTGCGGGAAAAGCGACTCTGAATCCCCTGACAATATGGATTACAGACAAGAAATGCGTGATCTT
>QMPN01000270.1 GCA_003648575.1 Bacteroidota bacterium | reverse complement strand
TCCCGGATCATTGAGGGCTGCATCAATCTCGTCAAGCATGCGCTCTTTATCGCGGCCAAGATTTCCTTTCAAGACGAGGTAGTTTGATGCATGATCGCTGCGGAATACAGATCGCTCCAAATCAGTATTGGAGATAAAGATCTTCAATTCCTCCAACAGCTCAGGTATTTCACAAGACTCGAATTCACCTTTGAAACGCTTCATAAAGTGTTCCATGCCATGCGGGTAACTCAATACCAGGGTTGAGAGAAATTCGGGTTGAACTGCATTTACGACTTTTGCCGAATTTTCAGCATGCTGCCGACTGTATATCTTTCCACCAAGGCCCGATAGTATCATAACAGAACTTTTTATTCCTGCTTCCTTCGCCTTCATCAAACCTTTGATCGTACTTTCATGAGTTTCCCCTTTGTTTACCATTCTAAGCACCTCGTCATCCCCCGATTCGATGCCCACATAGATCAGCTTCAGCCCCGCTTCCCTGATCTGCTTTAATTCTTCATCTGTTTTGTCCAACAGGTCTTTTGGAAGCGCGTAGGCAGAAACCCGGCTTAGCTTTGGAAATGTTTCATTCAATTCTTTAAGCAGTTGCAACAGATAGTCAGTCGAAAGTGTCATGGCATTGCCATCCGCCAGGAAAACTTTTCTGACATCTTCCTTATACTCAGACATAGACCCGATCTCATTCTTCACCTCATCAATATCCCGGATACTGAACTTCTTGGTAGTATACATCTCACAAAAGGCACAACGGTTCCAGCTACAGCCAATTGTTGCTTGCAAGATCAATGAATAAGCCTCGCTAGGTGGGCGAAAGAGCGGCTCGTTGTATGATATTGGGTAAGTCATGTTACTGGTTACTGGTTACTGGTTACTGGTTACTGGTTGCTGGTTACTGGTTACTGGTTACTGGATACTGGATACTTGATACTTGATACTCAACACTCAACACTCAACACTCAACACTCAACACTCAACACTCAACACTCAACACTCAACACCCAACACCCAACACCCAACACTATCTTCTGATAACTAATTCTCAAACGGATGCTCGTATCTAAAATCCGGTTGGTAATATCCGGAGCTTTCCATTTCCTGCACAAAGCCCCTGGTAAAACCCAGTTCCGACAGCTGTGCCACAACTTGATGATATTCCTCAGCTGATACAGTTTTATTCAATTCTCGGTACTCCCCTGCCCTGTGAGCCGGGTAATATTGCGACATCAATCCGATATGAAGGTTTACGGATAATGAATTAGCAATAGTCTCGAGCACCTTTATACTGTTTTTAGCATGGCCGGGCAACACCAGGTGTCGTATTAATATGCCTCGCATAGCATAGCCTTCATTATCGATGATCAGCTTGCTGCCCATCTGACGTAACATCTCCCTGTGCGCTGCCAGGGCAACTTCAGGATAATCGCTTGCATCAGAATATTTTGCGGCAATGTCAGCATCCATATATTTAAAATCCGGCAGGTAGACATCTATCATCCCTTCCAGCTTTTTCAGCTGGTCTGCGTCATCATACCCATTGGTATTATATACGATAGTGGGCTCATAACCCATATGTTTCAATGCATTTACAATAACTCTCATTTGTGGGATAAAATGACCGGGAGAAACGAATCCAAGCATATTGATGCCGGTATCCAGGATTAGTATGATCTGCCTCAGAACCTCATCCAGCTCCATGTGATCGGTGCTATGATCTGTATGCTTATCACTGATCTGCCAGTTCTGGCAAAAAACACATTGCAGATTACAGTTTGTAAAAAACACATTACAAATCCCTTTACTGCCGCTGATCACAGGCTCTTCTCCCTTATGTATGCAGATAGAAGAAACGCTGAATTCATTCCCGGCCTTGCAATATCCTTTTTTTGAAGAAAAGCGATCGGCATTGCATTTCCGTGGACAGATATTGCATGCACGTAATTCTTCAAGGGGTGCTAGAATATCATCGGGTATTTCTATATTAAACATTATAATTTCTCCTGCTGAAGGAACCACTTGTATAATTCAGGGTTTTTATATGCTGGAACCCATGAAAAATGATCAACATCAGGGTACAAGGTATACTTTACATAGGCATCGCAATCCTGCAAGGCTTGAACCATTTTATCAGCATATGAACTCGGAACAACATCATCCTGTGCACCATGGAACACCCATATGGGAATATCCCGGAGGGTACAAGCCCTCGAAACATCTCCTTCACAGCATATTGGAGCTATCGCAGTGATCTTATTAGGTGCCATCATTGCCAGTTCCCAGGTAGCATCTCCTCCTATGCTAAGGCCGGTAACATAGATCCTGTTCGTATCAACATTAGCTATTAAAGCGATCTCATTTAGTAAGGCAAGTAACAAAAAAGGCTTCCATTCGCTGTCATCGGGACACTGAGGCGATATCACCAGAAATGGAAAGCTGGTTGTATCGTCCAGAAAAGAAGGCGGCCCATGCTTCTTGACCAATTCCAGGTCATCTCCGCGTTCCCCGGCACCATGAAGGAAAAGCAATACAGGAAATCCATTTTCCGGTGCTCCAAGGTCAGGGACATATAATAAGTACTTCAAATGTGCTGAAGACATCATTTCTGTTTGCTGTGCAATAAGTATTGTTGGTAAAAACAGCAATAATATCAAGCATATACGTTTCATAAGCCAGGTAATTGATTTATCAACAAATATAGAAATAGATTGGGATGAAATTTGGTTTTTTACCACAAAGGCTACACAAAGGATCACACAAAGGTACTCGACGTATTAATTAATTACTCTCCTGAATCCATCTTTGAAATGGCTTACGTTAAAATTGGCAAGTAATCCTAGTTTGCATCCTGACAATTTCAAATATGTTAGTATTTGTGCATCCTTCGTTGTAAAACAAATCCCACATTTCAATTATCCCCCTAACTTTCAGGATTAACATATTCCCTTACCATCTCAAGTAACTCCTCCCCGAAAAATTGCAATTTCTTCTTTCCAAGTCCTCTCACAGATTGCAGTTCTTTTATAGATGATGGCAGGGTATCGGCTATTTCATGTATTGATTTGAGCTGTAAAACCATATAGACAGACCAGTCCAGTTTCTCTGCCTTTGCATCACGCCAGGCTTTCAGCAGATCGTAGAGGTCTTTGTTGATGATCTCTGTGCCCGTAAACCCGGACTTCATTGCAGTGGCTTTCAATGTAACATCTTCGATGGCTGCTTTTGCCTTGATAGAGAGATATTCTTTAAGCACAAACCCATTAAAACATGCTTTAAGACAGGAATGCTTATACTTTGCTTCAAATAATAACCTGACCAGTGCTTCATTGATTCTCTTCTTGACTTTTCTATTATCTGTATCTATCGATATTTCCCGGACAGGCTTTAAGATGACCTCATCAATTTTACCTGCAAAATACCTGCTTGCCTTGCTTAACCTCTGCTGTAAGGCCGCATCCTCTTCCGTACCATTGTCATTTATCAACAGGGCCCTGAGTTCAACAAGAAATTTTTCAGATATTCCGGCTATATCTTCATTGATTTTTTTCAAGATATCCCTGAAATCGGAAAGATGATGCTTCTGCAGGCCGGAAGAATGATCTTTCAACAACTTAATAATATAATACAGAGCCTGTTCCAGATTATAGAAATTAAAAAGATCAACAAGTAATTCCTCCCGGTACAGCTTTTCAGAATCCTGTAATTGTTCCTGGCTGGGCTGGTTCTCCTCCACCTTACGGGTGAATTTATCAATGGTATTATCGCTGATTATGCCATTGCTGCTAACAGGAGAGACCAATACAAGGCCTTCCAGTGATTTGCACCTACTCAGAGCAACATAAACCTGTCCGAATGCAAAGGCAGCTTCCACATCAATAATGGCCTTATCGAAAGTCAATCCTTGGCTTTTATGAATGGTAATGGACCACGCAAGCTTAAGGGGTATCTGTGTAAAGATCCCTTCGATAATTTCTGAGATTTCCCTGGTGTCTTCATCCAGAGTATACTTTATATTTTGCCATTCCAAAGGATAAACAACGATGGCCTCATCCTCACCGGGACATTGTACTTCTACCTTATCTTCTTCAATACTCACAATCTTCCCGATCTTGCCATTATAATACAGTTTATCCGGGCTGGGATCATTTTTCACGAACATCACCTGGGCTCCGGCCTTTAAAACAAGTTCAGCATTGGTAGGGTAATTGTATTCAGAATAATTTCCTGTTATCTCAGCCATAAAAGTGTACGGGGTACCTTTCAGCTTCTCTAATTTTACCTCATTGATATTTTGTGCTTTGGCGTTATGTGTTGTGAGGGATATATAACCAGCCTCATCTGTTTTAAAGTTGGGTTTATACCTTGTATTTAGCAGGTTAATGCTTTCCTGATCCAGTTGATTCCCCCTGACCCTGTTTAAGAGGTCAATAAATTTGCTGTCGCTCTGGCGATATACATGATCTAATTCTATGCTGATGTAAGTTGTCTTTTGCAAGGCTTTGCAACTAAAAAAGAATGCAGTATCGTAATATTGCTTTAATACATTCCATTCATCCTTTTTAATAACCGGGGCCAGCTGCTGGAGGTCACCTATCATGAGCATTTGAACGCCACCAAACGGAAG
>QMPN01000269.1 GCA_003648575.1 Bacteroidota bacterium | reverse complement strand
GCTATCACAGGATCTCCGAAGGCCTGAATGATGCCTTTGTCAAAGCAGGCCACGGGCTGGGGAACACCTTTTCAGGCAAACTACCACCCATAAGAATTGATTTTATCCTGTATTCCGACGATTTCAGTGCTTATGAATTTAATGTTCACCGCATCGATCTTTCGGATCATTATCCGGTAAGTGTTTTTCTAAGCGAAAATTAGAATCTGTATGAAATTAAAGCTAACATCTGATTTTAAGCCTACAGGGGACCAGCCGGAAGCCATCAAGCAACTTGTGAGCGGTATTGAGCGTGGCGATCCTTCACAGGTGTTGCTTGGCGTTACGGGCTCAGGAAAGACATTTACCATCGCGAATGTATTGCAAGAGCTCAACCGCCCTGCATTGGTGCTCAGCCACAATAAGACCCTGGCAGCACAACTGTATGGTGAGTTCAAACAGTTCTTCCCGGAAAATGCAGTTGAATATTTTGTATCCTATTATGATTACTACCAGCCTGAGGCTTATCTGCCGGTGACCAATACATATATCGAGAAAGACCTTTCTATCAATGAAGAGATCGATAAGCTTCGCCTGAGTGCATCCTCCAGCCTTCTTTCAGGCAGGAAAGATGTTATCGTGGTATCTTCCGTGTCATGCATCTATGGCATAGGAAACCCGGATGATTTTACCCACAATGTGACCAGGGTTGAAGTTGGACAAAAGGTGAGTCGAAATAAATTTCTTTTTCAGCTGGTAAACAGCCTGTATTCGAGGACTGAAAATGACTTCAGCCGAGGCAGGTTCAGAGTACGCGGCGATACTGTCGATATTTACCCGGCCTATGCCGATTTTGCCTTCAGGATCATCTTCTTTGGTGAAGAGGTTGAAAGTATTGAAACATTCGACCCTGCGAACAACAAAGGCATCAACCGTATCGACAGTGCGAATATATACCCGGCAAACGTCTTCGTCACTTCACAGGATAAGATGAAAGGCGCCCTTATGGAGATCCAGGATGATATGGTACGGCAGGTTGCCTATTTCAAGGAAACAGGCAAACATCTGGAGGCCAAAAGGCTGGAAGACAGGGTATCATACGACCTGGAGATGATGCGGGAGCTGGGCTATTGCTCCGGGATAGAGAATTATTCTCGCTATTTCGACGGCCGCGTTCCGGGCTCAAGGCCCTTCTGCCTGATCGATTATTTTCCGGATGACTTTCTTCTGATCATTGATGAAAGCCACGTGACCATCCCACAGGTCCGTGCCATGTACGGCGGCGACCGCTCCAGGAAGCAAAACCTGGTAGAATATGGTTTCCGCCTGCCCTCAGCCCTGGATAACAGGCCCCTGAAATTCGTTGAATTCGAGGGCGTTACCGGACAGACAATCTATGTGAGCGCCACACCGGCTGATTATGAGCTCCAGCAATCGGAGGGGGTAGTTGTAGAGCAACTGATACGACCAACCGGCCTTCTAGACCCTGAAATAGAGGTCAGGCCCAGCAGCAACCAGATCGATGACCTGCTTGAAGAGATTGACCAGGTAATAAAAAAAGGTGACCGCATACTGGTTACCACCCTCACCAAGCGCATGGCAGAGGAGCTAACGAAGTATATGCTCAACCTGAATATCAAATGCCGCTATATTCACTCCGAGGTAGACACGCTGGACAGGGTGGAGATCATGCGCGGACTCCGGCTGGGAGAATTTGATGTGCTCATTGGAGTAAACCTGCTGAGGGAAGGTCTCGACCTGCCTGAAGTAGCTCTCGTGGCGATACTTGACGCTGACAAAGAAGGATTTCTGCGCTCAGCAAGGTCACTGACACAAACAGCTGGCCGTGCAGCCAGGAACCTGGAAAGTAAGGTGATCATGTATGCGGATAAGATAACTGACTCCATGCAAAAAACCATGGATGAAACAGCTAGGCGTAGGGAGATACAGCTAAAATACAATGAAGAAAACAACATTGTCCCCACCTCTATCAGAAGCTCCGTTGAGTCCATCATGAGCCAGACTGCAATTGCTAATACCCTTGGAAAAGATAAGCAGGCATATGTAGAAAAAGGCAGCGGAGACCTGGCTGCTGATCCCATTATTCAATACATGGATCAACATCAGCTGGAAAAGGCCATATACAAGACCCGCAAAGAGATAGAAAGCGTTGTGAAAGAGCTGAATTTTGTAGAAGCAGCCAGGCTCAGAGATGAGATGATGGATATGGAGAAGATTCTGGAACAATTAAAAGAGGGAAAAGAATAAGCATGGATAAGGTATCGATAGAAAAAATTATGTGGGAAGCCACCCGTGCATCCGTTGAAGCCGGAAAGGCTATTTTAAAAGTCTATGAAACAGACTTTGAAGTGGAAAACAAATCGGATAACAGCCCTTTGACCAGGGCCGACACGGAAGCCCATGACAAGATCTGCGCCATGCTCGAAGCAAGCGGCCTCCCAATACTAAGTGAAGAAGGCAAGTCCATTCCTTATGCAGAGCGTAAAGGCTGGGATCACTTCTGGATGGTTGACCCCCTCGATGGAACCAAGGAGTTTGTAAACAGGAACGGGGAGTTCACAGTTAATATAGCCTTGATAGAAAAAGGCTACCCCATGGCAGGTGTGATCTACATCCCCGTAACTGATGAATTGTTCCTGGGATTGCCAGAGGTAGGCGCATTGAAATTCAGCAAAGTAAGCAGCCTCCTCCAGGAAATAAAGACACCAGCTTTATTCATGGCACAGGGATCAAAGCTCCCACTTGAACAAAAAGAAAGACCTTATACTGTAGTATGTAGCAGATCACACATGTCTTCCGAGACAGAAGCCTTCATCGAGGAGTTACGCGCCAGGCATGGTCACCTGGAATATGCTTCCAGGGGGAGCTCACTCAAGCTTTGCATGGTGGCTGAAGGGAAAGCCGACATCTATCCACGCTTCGCTCCTACCATGGAATGGGATACCGCAGCCGGACAGGCCATTGCAGAATGCTCCGGAGCATCAGTGATCCATTCCCTGACTATGGAGCGCCTCGGATACAATAAAGAAGACCTGTTAAATCCCTGGTTTATAGTTAAGAGATAGGTGTTGGGCGTTGGCGCTAGTTAGATTATTAACATACTTCTACTATCACTTTCAAAATCAATTGTCTACTTCTTCAGTCTTCTGCCTCCAATGAAGGAAAACCTTATTCAACAAAAATCTTCTGGGTCATTCTATTACAATTACCATCTATGATAACAATGTAAATTCCTGTTAATAAATCAGTGATTTGCAATTCTGTATTGGAGTTGGTTTTCATTAGTGATTTAGTATACACATTTGAGCCTATTTGATTGTATACATGAACACTATTACTACCCGTTAGTAAATTTGAAATCAATATCCCACCCTTAGTATTGGAAAAAATCCTAGTTTCATGGAAAAGTAAGGCATATTTATCTGTGACACCTACTGGCACTTTACACTCACCAGGATTATATATGAATTCATCTATTTCGAATATTTCGCAATCGATAAAATCAGTGTAATAATAAATAGTATCGTTCTTTGCCATACAACGCAAACTGGAAGCACTTAATCCGCACATGTACATGTTATAAATCCCTCCATTCAGACTTCCAATACCTTCAACCCACACCAATGAATTAAAAGTGTAAAAAGGAGGATAAGGAGGTACAGGTGTTAAATACAAGCATTTTAATCCATATGGACCAACTGATAGAATATGAGTTGAATCAACTTTAAAATCATATTCCCCGACTAACCCAGGTTGCATATCATTTAGAGCAAGATCTCTAATGGTATCCCCCTCAACCAAGTTGAAATCATACCATAGGTGCTCGTCTGTATATCCATCATAAGGTGGTACGAAATAAGCCTTCCCGCTGTTGTCACTACGAAATGCTCCAGCATAGAAATTGTAATCTGAAGCATCTGTTATATATATTTTAGTATACTTGATGGAATTTATTATAGTATCATTGGGGGTTGATCCTATAGAGTATTCATAATAGAAATCACCTGCACTTGAAGAATTTGAAACGATCCAAACTGCATTGGAGTCAGGGAGCAGAATGTAATTTTGTGCTTTTACCATTTTAGGTATTGAGCTATAAAGTATAAAACTCAAAATAAATAAAGCGTTTATAACTTTCATCTATCTTCTATTGAGGGTACGAGATACTGGTTGCTACGCAATCTGCATACAAAAATAAAGTATATTTTAGAACCCCGATAAAATCGAAAATATTCGAAGGTGATAGAAGACTGAAGAAGCAATAAAAAAAGCCCCTGCTTTCGCAAGGGCTCTTAGTTTCCTTTGAAATATCTTATTGTGCTGGCTGCACATCCATCAGTTCAACATCGAAAACGAGTGTTGAATATGGAGGAATGGTACCGCTATCGCGTTCACCGTAGGCCAGATCTGAAGGAATAACAAGTGTCGCTTTACCACCTACTTTCATCATGGCAATGGCTTCATCCCATCCTTTGATCACATTTCCTTGACCCAGTGGAAATTCGTATGGCTGTCCGCGCTCGATAGAAGAATCGAATACAGTTCCATCCAAGAGTTTTCCTGTATAGTGTACCTTCACAATATTGCCGGCCATAGCCTGTGTGCCTGTGCCTTCTTCAATTTCTACGAAGTAGAGGCCAGAAGCAGTCGGAG
>QMPN01000268.1 GCA_003648575.1 Bacteroidota bacterium | reverse complement strand
TACGACATTAGCCAGGAAGGGGAATATGGTGACTATAGTCCTGTGACCTACCAGTCGACCATGATACTTACAGGCAGGGCTGGCCTGGGGTGGACATCACAATCACATACCGGTATTGCCGTTCCTGTTTATGCTATAGGCACAGGCTATCAGGCCTTTTCAACAAATCTTGATAATACGGATATTCCGAAGCTGATCTGGGAAACAATCGAATAAGTCTTAATTCTTCTTATCCTGAATATCGACCTTGAGGTTCAGCTCATCGAGTTGCTCAACAGCAATGGATGATGGTGAGTCGATCATCATATCACGACCGGCATTGTTCTTTGGAAATGCAATGAAATCGCGAATAGAATCCTGTCCACCAAAGAGTGCCACCAGGCGGTCGAATCCCAGGGCGATGCCACCATGTGGTGGAGCTCCATATTCAAAGGCATTCATCAGGAATCCAAACTGCGCCTGTGCCTCTTCATCGGTAAAGCCCAGCAGGCTAAACATTTCTTTTTGCAGGTCCTTATTATGTATCCTGATCGATCCTCCACCAATTTCAACCCCGTTGATCACCATATCATATGCATTCGCCCGAACCCTTGCGGGATCAGTCTTCAGCAGTTCAATATCTTCTTTCTTTGGTGAGGTAAAGGGGTGGTGCATGGCATGAAATCTTTCTGAATCCTCATCCCATTCAAGCAAGGGAAAGTCAACAACCCAGAGTGGTTTGAACTCATCGGGCTTGCGCATACCCAGCCTGTTGCCCATTTCAAGACGAAGCTCACAAAGCTGTTTTCTGACAGCATCCGTATCGCCTGATAGGACCAGCAAAAGATCCCCCGCATCGGCAAAAGAAGCTTCTGACCATTCCTGCAAGTCATCCTGGCTGTAGAATTTATCTACAGATGATTTGAATGTGCCATCGGTATTGCATTTCACATAAACCATTCCTTTGGCGCCAATCTGTGGCTTCCTAACAAAGTCGGTCAGTTCATCCAGATGCTTACGCGAATATTCTCCGCAGCCCGGGGCACAGATCCCCACAACCAGCTCGGCGCTGTCGAAAACATTAAATCCTTTTCCTTTTGCAACATCATTGAGATTGATAAACTCCATCCCAAAGCGGATATCCGGCTTGTCGGAACCAAAGCGCTGCATAGCCTCATCATAAGGCATACGTGGAAAATCTTCCACATCAACACCCCTGACAGTCTTCAGCAAGTGTTTTGCCATGCCTTCAAAAGTAGACAGTACATCATCCTGCTCTACAAAAGCCATCTCGCAGTCGATCTGGGTAAACTCAGGCTGGCGGTCGGCACGCAGGTCTTCATCCCTGAAGCATTTCACCAGCTGGTAGTATTTATCGTAGCCCGCTATCATCAGCAGCTGTTTAAAGGTCTGCGGCGATTGTGGCAAAGCATAAAATTCACCGGCATTCATGCGGGAGGGTACCACAAAGTCACGGGCACCTTCCGGTGTTGATTTGATCAGATATGGAGTTTCTATTTCAAAGAATCCCTGCTTGTCGAGGTAGTTCCTTACTGCAATGGAGATGCGGTGACGAAGTTCAAGATTGGCACGAAGGGGTTTCCTTCTGAGGTCGAGATAGCGGTATTTCATCCTGAGCTCTTCCCCGCCATCCGTTTCATCTTCGATGGTAAAAGGAGGCACTTTAGAGGCATTCAAAATGTCCAGATCGCTTACTTTAATCTCAATTTCCCCTGTCGGGATGTTGGGATTTTTTGACTCCCTTTCGATCACGACGCCTTTTGCAGTGATGACATATTCCCTGCCCAGCGAACGAACCTTTTCAAGTAATTCCTTCGGACAGTCTTCTTCTTTGAATAACAACTGTGTGATACCGTATCTGTCGCGAAGGTCTATCCATAACAGGGCGCCTTTGTCCCTGACACGCTGTACCCATCCGCTCAACATGACTTCAGTATTGATATGATCTGTGCGAAGTTCTCCGCAAGTATGTGTTCTAAACATATTCTTAGTGATTTATAAGGCCTGCGAAATTAATAAATATTTTACTGCTTTGATTTGGTTGGAATATCGACCCCCACGAATATAAGTCCGAATATGTTTGATTCACGATAATCCTGCAAGCCATGAAGGATAGCCATAACCACAGCCGCGTCATCATCAACAATATTTGTGAGCCCATAATAGAACCTGGCACCGGCAGTAAGGTGCCACTTAGCACTTTTCCCCAGGGGGATCCTTCCGCCCAGGCCTGCGACCAGGCCAAAATCAAAAGATTTATAGAATGAAAACAACTCTTCTGTATATGGACCACTGTCGATGAGCACACCCTGCGGACTATAGACCTCAGCGTCTGCATTTAGATTAGCGTTCATCAAAAATGAGCCGTAGCCCCCACCCTCAATGTAGTAATTACGGCCCGGATTCAGGAAAAAGCGATCCGTGACCAGAAGGCTTATATAACCCAGGTCTTCACTTACTTTCGTAAATTCCCAGCTGTTGTTATCAATATCATATGCTTGAAAATCATTTAACCCACATCCTACCGACAGGATATCAATCCCAACCAGCAGGGTGTTATTTTTCCCTATTGGAAGGGTTAAAGAGGCCCCAAGGGATGATGCAAGCAAGGCTTTTGCATCTACTATATCACCAGACAGGCTGCTGGCCCCCATCCCAAGGTGCCAGCCAAGGACAGGAGAAGATTTGGTTTTTAGAACAGCACTGTCTTGTTCAACCGGCGGCTCTCTCTCTTCCTCCTCCTCAAAGGATATCGTTTTCCCATTCTGGTAAGTGATCTTTTCAACCTGATCGCGTGCGATGGAATAAACAGACCCATGGGGCTTTTCAAACTTTTTGTATTTGACCACTCCCGGAGAGATGTCGACGATCAGAACTTCGATTGATTCACCTGAGCGCTTGTGAATGATGTCCTGAGCATCGGCTGCATATCCGTTTGCAACAAAGATTAAAATAAGAAAGAGTAGCCTGAGCTTCATAGTTCAAGGCTAAAAATAAGAAAGAAGGATGAGATTATTTGCTTGTCGCAGATGTTTTTATCAACATCAGTTCCTGACAGGGATATCGATACCCAGTTTCAGGACCCCATAAATATTCCTGGCCGAAGGATCATTCGATGCCGGCGACTCTTTGGCAATATTCACCAGGCCGTAGGTCATCCTGGCCTCGATGGTGAAGTTACTCAGGGCCTTGTTACCAAGCCTTACGCCTACCCCGGCGGTCAGTCCAAAGTCAACCCCTGTGAAGTCATCTTTATTGCCATCGTCGATCTCTCTATGTTCGTCCGGCTGACCTTCCACCTTCAGCTCATAGTTGGCCTGGAAGCGTGCATGCGACAGATAAGAAAGATAAAATCCACCATTCACGTAATAGGTCCTTTTTTTGTCGATGAAGTACTTATCCTGAACCGTTAGAATAAAATAGTTCATCCGCTGATCTGACTCTTCAAGATATACGCTAGTGTCATCATCTACCTGGAATGAGGTCGGTTTATAATTGAAGCCCTGGAATGAATAAGCACCCTCGAAATGCAGATGATTTTGCTGTGTAAGGGGCATGGTAAAACCCGCACCAAAGAGGCCGGTGAGCCTAAATTTTGATGATGCAATATTACCGGTAATAGAGCTCAGTCCCATTCCACCCCATACTTCCACCAGGGGGGAAGGAAGGTTTTTCTTCGTTTTTGCTTTCTTTTGCTTCTCCTGTGCCATCCCTGCCGGGGCCATCACGATCATCACAAGAAGAAGGATCAGTATTTTTTTCATTTTGTCTGCTTTAATTTCGACTACAAAAGTAGTTGTATTCTGTATAACAATTATTGACTGTCAACAAATAAGATGCTGCCACCATCAAATAGTTGCCCGTCGTAGAGCTCAACAATTTCATATTTTAATGATGAGAGGTAATCGTGAACAAAATTGCCTGCCGGATAATGCTTTAATGAACCTATGATGAAGATCTTTTTCCCAAGTATTCCACAACATCCACCGAAAAATCCATGCTTATAATCCTCCAGTAGGATCTCGTCGGGTTTAACATAGAGGCAATCTTTGCCGAATCGGTCAAGGCCCCTTTTAACCTTCTCATCGGAAGTGATAAAGTGATCACTATCCAGCGGAAGCAGGTTACAACGGGTGTACCCCTGGTCGACATGGATCAGGTCGGCATCTTCCAGTATGGTGGTAATGACCGAATCTGTATTCCTGAAATTATGGATCAATAAATCCTGTGTAGACACTGCATTATAGGCCGAAGATGCCGGGTACTTCTCTCCTACCGGCTGCTCACCGAAGATCATACTCACGCCATTTTCTTTCAATTCCTGTATATACTGCTCCGGTGTGTTGGGGGCTACAATCAACTGTTCCCCTGCATTATGAAAAAAGATATCCGGATGCCCGGAAATGGCATCATAGGTAATGCCCGAGGTCTGCAATTCGATCAGGCTTCCAAATTCCTTTAGCTTTTCCTTCGCTGCTCCCGGTATTTTTTTGTCAATGATAATGAACATGATATTGTCTCTGTGTTAAGTTTTCATTCCGATAAAAAACTACTGTATCATAAAACTCCAGCAGCGCTTTTTTATTTTTTGCGGCGTGGCCGATGGCGAAATTAAATTGTCCCGGGGCCACCTCTATTTCGATGTTCCTGTGCTCCTGC
>QMPN01000267.1 GCA_003648575.1 Bacteroidota bacterium | reverse complement strand
CGTTGCCTGTCGATGCCAGTACAACACAACCCAATCCACCACGGGAATCAGTCCTCATATAGGTGAATGCATCCCTGATCACGGCAATATTTGCCCAGGAGCCCATGGTATAACTGTTGCTGACTGCAACAATGTCGTTCTGATTGATCATAACATGTTCGCATGCCCTTATCATAATCAGTTCAGAAGTTGAGAATGTTCCTCCGCTCCCGTAATTGAAACCGATCTTTATGGGTACAACCTTCGTATTGTAACCGACACTGGCTACACCCATACCATTATTGGTCAGGGCGCCGATGAGACCGGCACAGGGTGTGCCGTGGTTTTCTTCACTTTCCACAGCCAAAGGGTTACTATTATCCGCCACCGCGTTATAGGGGGAGATATATTCACCTTCCATTTCAATATGGTCGAGATCGTAGCCGTGTCCGTCGATCACAGCAACAGCAAGGGTAGAAGATCCTGTGGTAATATCCCAGGCTTCAGGAGCATCAATATCAGCATCGCTGCTTTGATGCAAAAACCACTGGTCACTGAAACGGGGATCATCAGGGATGATATCTGCCCTTGCTGTAAAATAGAAATTTGGCTGAGCATAATTGATGTCATCATTTTTCGCAAGTTCCATGCAGGTACTGAAAATATTGATATCAGCAGGAATAGCAATGGCATATGTCATGGTGGAAGACAGTTCAATATCTTCAGCTATCTGTCCATCAAAAGCACTTATTATTGTATTCATGGTATGACGAGATACTATCTCGGAATTAACATTCACAAGCATGATATTATCCAGGTATGCTTTATCGCCATCTCTGATGAAGACCGGATATGCAGATAGGACCCCATGATATGAACGGATCCCGGCCAGGTAAGCTTCGGCATCGGCAGCCGATATGCGTTTAGCCTTATCGAGCACATATATTCGTTTGTTGTTTGATGGGAATGCCTGATTGTTATCATAAGATAATGAATGATTCAGCTTTTCGAATTTGCTGATACCTGAATCAGTAATATCTTCCTGGTATACCACTAAAACAGAGGAGTAGTCTAGCTGGGGAAGGATGATCTCATTTTCATCCTGAAAAAAATAGTTTTCGGGGAAGAAGCTATAATCCGATTGTGAATAGCCAAGTAGAGAGGCTATTAGCAGTAAAAATGTTATTCTTATTCTCATGTCAATGCGTTTTTGTTTGGTCATACCAAAACTAATATAATTTGAAATTGATTTAACATATCCTGGCCCGGAAGTGTTAAATCCCTGTTAAGATATTTGATTGTTCATAAACACTGATACAAGTCTCAGGCCAAACACATCTAAAAATTGATTATTTTTGCGCCACAAAATTGAAGATACATGTTTGAAGGATTAAGTGACAGACTTGAACGCTCCTTTAAGGTTCTAAAGGGGCAGGGACATATTACCGAGATCAATGTAGCCGAAACGCTCAAGGAAGTAAGGAAAGCCTTACTCGATGCTGATGTAAGTTATAAGATAGCGAAAGATTTTACCGATGATGTGAAAGCCAAGGCGCTGGGAGCCGACGTGCTAAATGCCGTTTCCCCGGGTCAGCTTATGGTGAAGGTCGTCAGGGATGAGATGGCCGCCTTGATGGGTGGTACAATGGAGGAACTGAATTCCAAGGGAAATCCTGCCATTATTCTTATTGCAGGCTTACAGGGTTCCGGTAAAACCACCTTTTCTGCTAAACTGGCAAATTATCTGAAAACCAAAAAGGGCCTGAAGCCATTGCTGGTTGCAGGTGACGTTTACCGTCCTGCTGCTATTGAACAGCTGAAAGTGCTGGGCGAGCAGATCGGTGTTGAAGTGTATACAGAAGAGGGTAGTAAAGAACCCGTTAAGATCGCAACAAACTCCATTTCCCATGCCAGGAGTAATGGAAATAATGTGGTGATCATTGATACTGCCGGTCGCCTGGCCATCGATGAGAAGATGATGAAAGAAATATCTTCCATCAAAAAGCAGGTCAAGCCCCAGGAAACACTTTTCGTGGTTGACTCCATGACCGGCCAGGATGCAGTAAATACTGCCAAGGCCTTTAACGATCAGCTTGATTTTGAGGGTGTCGTTCTTACCAAGTTAGATGGTGATACCCGTGGTGGTGCCGCCCTGACTATCAAAGCAGTGGTGAACAAACCGATCAAGTTTATTGGTATTGGCGAGAAGATCGAGGCGATTGATGTATTTCACCCTGACCGTATGGCCGACAGGATCCTTGGCATGGGTGATGTGATCAGCCTGGTAGAACGTGCACAGGATCAGTTCGATGAGAAAGAAGCGCAGAAGCTTCAGAAGAAGATCGCGCGAAATGAGTTTAACTTCAATGACTTCCTTTCACAGATCAAGCAGATCAAGAAGATGGGAAACATTAAAGATCTGATGGGGATGATCCCGGGTATGGGCAAAGCCATGCGTAACATGGATGTCGATGATGATGCTTTCAAAGGTATTGAGGCGATCATTCATTCCATGACGCATGAAGAGCGGGAAAACCCCAAGGTAATGAATGGAAGCAGACGCAGGAGGATTGCTATTGGCAGTGGATCCGATATACAGGATGTGAACCGCCTGATCAAACAGTTTGAGGAAACAAGCAAGATGATGCGGATGATGACCAAAGGGGGCGGAAGAAATATGATGCAGATGATGAAGAATATGAAAGGCCAGCCCGGCATGAAACGCTAAATCTATAAATTTCAGCAGTTTATATGAAATTAATCGACGGAAAGAAGATCGCGGAAAAAATCCGCATGGAGATCAGGACAGAGGTCGCACAGATGATCGACGATGAAGACAGGGCACCACATCTGGCAGCTGTCATCCTTGGTGAAGATCCGGCCAGCCAGACATACGTAACAGGGAAAGAGAAGGCTTGCAAATCAGTTGGAATTACATCATCGGTTTATAAGCTGCCTGAAAATACATCCGAAAATGAATTACTCGAGCTGATCGACTTCCTGAACAAGGATCCCGAGGTCGATGGCTTCATCGTGCAACTTCCGCTGCCGGAACATATTTCTGAGGAACAGGTGCTTCAACGCATCGACCCTTCAAAAGATGTTGATGGTTTCCACCCTATGAACCTTGGCCGTATGGTCTCAGGCCTGCCGGCTTACCTGCCGGCAACGCCCTATGGTATAGTTCAATTGCTGGAAAGATCAAAGATTGAGACCGAAGGGAAGCATTGTGTGGTTCTTGGCAGGAGCAATATAGTCGGTACACCCGTAAGCATTTTACTGTCGAGGAAAGCAAATCCCGGGAATTGCACGGTAACCATTTGTCACAGCCGTACGAAGGATATTGAAAAGATCGCGGCAAGTGCAGATATCCTGATCGCAGCTATCGGTCAGGAGGGTTTTGTAACTGCCGATATGGTGAAGCAAGGTGCAGTGGTGATCGATGTGGGTATACACCGTGTCCCTTCAGAAAAGACTAAATCCGGCTTTAAACTGAAAGGTGATGTGAAGTTTGACGAAGTATCAAAGAAATGCAGCTATATCACCCCGGTGCCCGGTGGTGTCGGCCCCATGACTATCACCTGCTTGCTACAGAACACATTGAAGGCACATAAGAAAGAAATATATGGATAGGATATTGCATTCTTCCCGCACATTACAATTATTCTTTACCACAATAATTTTTTTATTGGCGTCTCCTGTGTCAGGGCAAATCGAAGGCTGTACGGACCCATATGCCTTGAATTATAACAGCAACGCAAGCTGGAACGATGGCTCATGCATTTATGAGGAAACCTTTTTTATTCCAATGCAGCACCTTGAACTTCCGGAGGCCCTGGAGGAAACCTCTGGCCTGATATTCTGGGCGGATGGAATTTGGACTTTCAATGATAGTGGGGGAGATCCTAAGATCTATAAAGTGGATACCATCGATGGTATCATCATACAGGAGATCACCATTTCAAATGGGAATAATGTAGATTGGGAAGACATAGCCCAGGATGAGGATCATATCTATG
Organism: Bacteroidota bacterium; assembly: GCA_003648575.1. The sequence continues at coordinate 664 of QMPN01000267.1, read as the reverse complement.
TGGGCGATTTTGGTAACAATAGCGGAACCCGAAAAGACCTGGTGATCTACAGGATCGCCAAAGCTGATATTCCATCCACCGGTAATGCAGATGTTTCTGCTGAGGTAATTTCATATTCATATGCTGATCAGGAAGATTTTACACCCAAGCCTGATAACAACGAATATGATTGTGAAGCCATGATCTGTGTTGAAGGGAATATCTATCTCTTCACCAAGAACTGGGTGAGTGAGACATCGAGGCTTTATTCTATGTCTTCTGAACCCGGAAACTATAGCATATTACCCTTAGACACTCTGAATACAACCGGACTGGTAACGGGTGCGGCTTTTTCAGATGAGCTGGGCCAGATAATTTTAAGTGGCTATAGAAACTATATGCCCTTACTGTTCCTACTGTTCGACTACCACGAATACTCATTTTTCTCAGGCAACAAGCGATTGATACAAATGCCGGGCATTTTCGGTGCCCAGACTGAGGGAGTCTGTTTTTCAGAAGGGTACAATGCATTCCTCTCCTGTGAGAAGTCCCTGTTTAATCAGAAACTGTTCACTTTCAGTACAGCCACCTGGACAGATACGACTATGGTATATCTTCAGGAAAACCACATGAAACTGGAGGTTGCAGTGCACCCAAATCCTGTGGATGAAGGACCGCTGACGAT
>QMPN01000266.1 GCA_003648575.1 Bacteroidota bacterium | reverse complement strand
GATGAGCTAATAATAATTGAGAAGAAACAATAAAGTATAATCATATATAATTTCAATGAAAGCACTCAGAAACTTTCTTGACAAGATAAAGCCCCGGTTTGAAAAAGGGGGGAAGTTTGAAAAGCTTCATTCTACATTCGAAGCTTTCGAATCTTTCCTCTATGTCCCCAACAGGGTAACAAGTAACGGTAGTCACATCCGCGATGCCAACGACTCGAAACGAACAATGATCCTTGTGGTGATTGCTCTGGTTCCTGCCCTTCTTTTTGGGATGTGGAATATTGGTTATCAGCATAACCTTTCTGTGGGAGTAAATGATATTGACTGGCTGGCTGGCTTGTGGCCCAACCTCTGGCATGGATTCCTGGTATTGTTCCCACTCATTGTAGTGGCATATGTGGCCGGATTGGGTACCGAATTTGTTTTTGCCCAGATCCGCGGACATGAAGTTGCAGAAGGCTTCCTTGTCAGCGGCATACTGATACCGCTTATCATGCCACCTGATGTTCCCTTATGGATGGTTGCCGTGGCAACGATCTTTGCCGTGATCTTTGGCAAGGAAGTATTTGGAGGTACAGGCATGAACATACTGAACCCGGCGCTTACTGCCAGGGCATTCCTGTTCTTTGCCTATCCGAAAAATATGTCGGGCGACAAGGTATGGATCATTGATCAGGGCGATGCCGTTTCAGGTGCTACCCCGCTGGGTGATGCGCTTGCAAGTACCACCACTCCGGGCAGCTCTCTCACACTTCCCGACACCATGGACATGTTCTATGGCTTTTTGCCGGGTTCTATCGGTGAAACATCAACATTGGCCATTCTCATCGGGGCTGTTATTCTTATTTTTACCGGAATGGCCAGCTGGCGCATTATGCTGTCGGTATTTGCCGGCGGACTGCTGATGGGATACATTTTTAACCTTGCAGGATCTACTGCATACATGCAGATCTCACCCCTGGATCATATGGTAATGGGCGGATTCGCTTTCGGTGCGGTATTTATGGCCACCGACCCGGTCACTGCTTCACAAACAACAAAAGGAAAATATATTTACGGCTTCCTCATTGGCTTCTTTGCGATAATGGTGAGGGTGATCAACCCGGCGTATCCGGAGGGCATGATGCTTGCCATCCTGCTCATGAATGTGTTCGCTCCGCTGATTGATCACTATGTGATCCAGGTGAACATAAAAAGAAGAAGGAAAAGGTGGGCAGTAGTAGAGACTGCAGAATAAGAAATTAAAGATTGAAACAACATAAGAATTAATCCATGTTTACTAACAGGTACATTTTTATCTACTCCTCGGTGATGGTGATCATAGTAGCGGCGATCTTATCGACGGCTGCCATGGTGCTGAAGCCATACCAGGAAAGAAATATTGCCATCGCCAAGATCCAGGGGATCCTGCTGGCGGCTGATACAGTGGCAAGCGCTGATAATGCAGAGGCCTTGTTTAATCAGATTATTCTGGAAGAACTTGTAATCGACCAGGATGGGAAGGTCACAGGCAGATTTTCGAAAGGCCAGCTTACTGATGGCAACGACAGGGCTTTTGACCTTAGCCTTAAAAAGGAGCTTTATAATAAAAGGCAGGACAACCCATACAAGGTACCCCTTTATATTGCCGAGACAGATAGTGGTAAAATATTTATCATACCTCTGCTTGGTAAAGGATTGTGGGGGCCGATCTATGGCAATATTTCCCTGAAAGCCGACATGAGTACTATTTATGGTGCTGAATTTGGGAACGACAAGGAAACTCCGGGGCTGGGAGCTGAGATCTCCGGCAGGGGCTTTGCTTTGCAGTTTCTAGGTAAGACCATCTTCAATGAGCAGGGGCAGTTCGTTTCCATCACCGTTAAAAAGGGTGGAGTGGGAACCATGCCTGCCGACGCAAGGATCCATGGTGTAGATGCCATTTCCGGTGGTACCATCACCAGTGATGCTGTCACCAAAATGTTAGAGAATTGTTTAGAAAATTATGTTGCATATTTTAAAAGCCAGCAATAAGATATGAGTACAGAAAAAACAGAAAGAGAACCATTGTTCTCTCCAAAGTACAGAAAGCTGCTCACTACGCCATTGGGCCGGGAAAACCCTATCACCGTGCAGGTGTTGGGTATTTGTTCAGCACTTGCCGTAACAGCCAAGCTTGAACCGGCATTCGTCATGGCCATCTCTGTGATGGCGGTGATGGGTATAGGAAACGTAGTCATCGCAGCACTCAGGAATACTATCCCGCCGAGGATCAGGATCATTGTACAACTTGTGGTGATCGCAGCGCTTGTGATCCTCGTCGACCAGATATTGAAAGCTTTTGCTTACGATGTGAGCAAGCAGCTGTCGGTATTTGTCGGGCTGATCATTACCAACTGTATCATCATGGGCCGTTTCGAAGCTTTTGCCATGGCTAATAAAGTTTGGCCGTCCTTCCTGGATGGTATTGGCAATGCCTTGGGATATGGCTGGATACTGATAGTGGTGGCCTTTTTCCGTGAACTTCTTGGTTCCGGTACCATTTGGGGCTACGCAGTGATCCCCAGTAGCTGGTACATCGACAATGGTGGATTTTATTCCAACAACGGGATGATGATCCTCCCCCCGATGGCGCTGATCACCGTAGGTGTGATCATATGGGTGCAGCGTAAAAGGGATCCAGAACTTATTGAAGAAAATTAAAATTTAACAGCATATCATTATGCAGGAACTTGTTAACATATTTATAAAGTCCATCTTCATCGACAACATGGTGTTCGCATACTTTCTCGGTATGTGTTCCTATCTTGCCGTGTCGAAGACAGTAAAAACATCTGTCGGACTGGGTATTGCAGTGATCTTTGTTTTGGGGATTACCGTGCCGGTCGACTATCTGCTGAATGAATATCTGCTTGCTCCGGGCGCATTAACCTGGCTGGATGCAAGCTTCATAGATGTTGACCTGAGCTTTCTTTCATTCATCATGTTCATAGCCGTGATCGCCTCCATGGTACAGCTTGTGGAGATGGTCATCGAAAAGTTCTCACCGGCACTATATTCATCACTGGGTATCTTTCTCCCCCTGATCGCTGTGAACTGTGCTATCCTTGGTGGTTCACTCTTCATGCAGGAAAGGGAATATCAGAGCATTGCTGAAGCAACATCCTTCGGTCTTGGCTCAGGAGTGGGCTGGTTCATTGCCATCGTTGGTATTGCAGCCATCCGCGAAAAGATCCGTTATTCGAACGTGCCTGCCCCGCTGCGCGGACTGGGCATTACATTTATCATAACCGGCCTCATGGGTATGGCCTTTATGATGTTTATGGGAATTCAACTTTAATAGAAAATTATTAAAAAAGTATAAAGATGCTTTTAGTCGGAATAGGACAAGTAATTATAGCAAGTATCATCATCTTCCTCCTGGTGATCATGTTCCTGGTAGCCATGCTGCTTTATGCCAGGAAAAAACTCACCCCGCAAGGCGAGGTCACACTGACCATAAATGATGAGAAAAAACTGGTTGTGAACCCGGGGTCAAGCATTTTGTCAACCCTCGCAATAGAAAAGATCTATCTTCCTTCTGCTTGCGGCGGTGTAGGTACATGTGCCATGTGTAAATGCCAGGTGTTTGAAGGTGGTGGTTCGATCCTGCCTACCGAGGTAGGATATTTTACTCGCAAGGAAGCACAGAATCATTGGCGCCTGGGATGCCAGGTGAAGGTGAAGGAAGACATGAGCATTGCCATCCCGCCTGAGATATTCGGTATTAAAAAATGGGAATGCGAAGTGGTTTCCAACCGCAATGTGGCCACCTTTATCAAGGAATTCGTTGTTAAGCTGCCGGAGGGCGAGACCCTCGACTTCAAATCAGGTGGTTATATCCAGATCGATGTGCCTAAGATCACAGTGGACTTTAAGGACATGGATGTCGATGAGGAATACAGAGAAGACTGGGATAAGTTCAAGATGTGGGATCTTAAGATGAAGAATCCTGAGCCGATCTTCCGTGCATACTCCATGGCTAACTACCCGGCTGAGAATAATATTATAATGCTAAACATCCGTATTGCCACACCTCCTTTCGACAGGAAATCAGGTGGCTTTATGAAGGTGAACCCCGGAATTTGTTCTTCATTCATCTTCTCGAGAAAGCCGGGCGACAAGATAACGATCTCAGGTCCTTACGGGGAGTTCTTCATCAAGGATACAGATAAAGAGATGATGTTTATTGGCGGTGGTGCCGGCATGGCGCCGATGCGCTCACATATCTTCGACCTTTATAAAACAAGGAAAACAAACCGCAAATCTACCTTCTGGTACGGAGGACGTTCATTGAGGGAGCTTTTCTATGTTGACGAGTTCGAAGCACTTGATGAAGAAAATCCTAACTTCAAATTCAATATCGGGCTGTCAGAGCCGGTACCTGAAGATAAGTGGGAAGGATATACCGGCTTCATTCACCAGATAGTGATGGATGAATACCTGAAGAACCATCCCGAGCCGGAAGAGATCGAATACTACCTCTGCGGCCCTCCCATGATGAACGATGCCGTGCTCAAGATGCTTGACGACTACGGCGTACCGGAGGAGATGATCGCATTTGATGACTTTGGGGGATAAAAAAAGACCTCCATCAAACATATATGACCTCTTCGTTCTTTTACGGGGAGGTCTTTTTTTAGTTTTGAGTTTTGAGTGTTAAGTTTT
>QMPN01000265.1 GCA_003648575.1 Bacteroidota bacterium | reverse complement strand
TGGATAGGTTTAGTGTGAATGTAACTATACAAATATAGTAAAATCCCTGTAAAACAGCTAAGGCGCTGAAGATAAACTGGAACCTGGATACTAGATGCTGGATGCTGGAAACTCAGAATGCATATCTGCTGATCTGTGATTTAATATCTTCGTATTCACTGATAATCTCTTCAACGATGGAGGCAGCCGGTTTAATCTGGTGAATCAGTCCCGCAATCTGCCCGATCTCCAGTTCTCCTTCTTCCATATCACCCTCGAACATACCCAGTTTGGCCCTTCCCCTGCCAAGGAGTTCCATAAGTTCCTGTCGTGAAGCCCCACTGTCCTCCAGCTCTTTAACCCTCCTGTAAAAATCGTTCTTTATCAGGCGGACCGGGATTAGTTTTTTCAATGCAAGGGAGGTATCACCATCCTTTGCGGCGATCACTGCTTCTTTGAACAAGTGGTGTGCCGACGATTCCTCAGATGCCACAAAACGACTGCCGATTTGTACGCCGTCAGCGCCCAGGGCCATGGCTGCCATCATTCCCCGGCCGGATGCGATACCGCCGGCAGCGATTAGGGGTAGATTTATGGCTTCCCTAATCATAGGGATCAGGGACATGGTTGTTGTTTCTTCCATGCCGTTATGACCACCGGCTTCGAAGCCTTCTGCAACCACTGCATCCACTCCGGCTTCCTCACATTTGAGGGCAAACTTCACATTGGCGATCACATGTGCTACTTTGATCCCATGCTCATGAAAATGCTCTGTCCATTTTTTGGGGTTTCCGGCTGAGGTAAATACGATCTTCACCCCTTCGTCGATGACGATCTCAACGATCTCATCCATGTTTGGATATATCAAGGGCAGGTTTATACCAAAAGGTTTATCCGTTGCCGCTTTGCACTTTCGGATATGATCACGGAGTACTTCCGGATACATGGAGCCGGAACCTATCAATCCGAGGCCACCGGCATTACTCACAGCAGATGCCAGTTCCCAACCACTGCACCATATCATACCGGCCTGTATCACGGGGTATTTAATGCCAAATAATTCTGTAATTTTATTCATAATATTATAATAATTCCCGGTACCCGGTATCTGGTACCTTGTAACACTATTCCATTACTTTCAGCATGGCAGAGACTATGTTCTCTGCGCCCTCCCCAATTTCAAGGATATTTGCATCGAGCATATAGCATGGCGTTGAAAAGAGGTTAAACTTATCATCATACACCACATCACCATGTGTAGTACTAATGTGGGTTCCTCCCATTTTTTCTATTGCTTCTATAGTGTCAGCATCCTGCCCGATAGTAACTGTTGCATCTGCAAAAATCTTTGCCATCATGGCTGGCGCAATACACAGGGCTCCAATGGGTTTCCCGTAATCATTTGTATCCTTAACAGCTCTTTCCACTTCTTTATTCACCTGTGCATCTGCGCCATGAAATGCCACTGTTGACAAGTTTTTAGCTACACCAAATCCACCCGGAAAGATGATAGCATCAAAGTCGATTGCCCGGTATTCTTTCAGATCTTTGATGGCTCCCCTGGCGATCCGTGCTGACTCTATCAGCACATTCCTGGTCTCATCCATCTCTTCTCCCGTGATGTGATTAATAACATGATGTTGCGGCATATCGGGAGCAAAGATCTCATAGGAGGCCCCGTTTTTCATGATCGCATGAAGGGTTAGTGTAGCTTCATGGATCTCAGCCCCGTCATAAACACCATTCCCGGCAAGGACTACTGCAAATTTTTTCATATCCGTATAAATTGATAATTAAAGCCTGTATTGTTTACGGCTAATTTACTAAATAAAGTCCTTTTAAGGATTTCAAAGCATAAAAAAACCCGGATGAAACATCCGGGTTAGGTTATAAATTTATGATTAGCCCTTCTTATATACGATAGCGACAACGGTTACGTCATCACCGCCCATATTGATGGTAAGGCCATACGGTTTTTTATCTTTTATCTCGATCTGAGCATCACCGGCATTTCCCGTAAGCTGTTCCCACATAGTCACTGCCATGTGAACTCCTGTACCGCCTGTGGGATGCCCCCATCCGATCAGTCCACCAGTGGTGTTCATAGGGATCATTCCGTCGCGGGCAGTGTTACCCTCCGCAACAAACTTTGGTCCTTCACCAGGTTTGGCAAAGCCAAGGGCTTCAGTTCCCAGCACACCGGCAATGGAGAAACAGTCATGTGTTTCCACTGTACCAAGTTCGTTGATGGTGATGCCTGCTGAATCCAATGCTTCTTTAGCTGTAGCCTTAATGCAAGTAAGCTCGGTAGGATCGGGTGGATCTTCCGTTATATTTCTAACCTTGTGGCCGAAGGCAACAACTTCTATTGCCTGCTCCATAGGTATCCCGATTCGCTTCAATCCTTCTTCCGACACAACCGCAATGGTTGACGCACCATCTGATACCTTTGAGCAGTCGAGCACATTCAGATTGTCAACAAATCCGGCACCATTTGGTTTTAACTTTTTATAGAGTGCATCCAGGTCAGGCACCTTATTCTCATATTCCTGAGCGGTAGGACAGAGCCTGGCATTTTCCACCGCATTCCTGAACCAGCGCCCCATTCCCTCGCGAGCATAGTCATAACCATATTTTTCATAATATGATCCGGCCCTGTCGCTGAACTGACCCGGGAAAAAGAATGCATGTCCATCTTTGCGTTTGCCGTACCAGCCTGCACCGGCCAATACGTCGGCTCCGTAAATGGCTTTCATGGTGTTTTGAACCTCTACACCCATGGTAAGAACAACCTCTGCTGTTCCTGCCATTATACTTTTTATGGCCGAAACAAGAGCAAGTCCACCTGAGGCACAGGCACCCTCCACACGCATAGCAGGTTTATACTGCAACTTCTCATCGATCATGGGAAAGAAACCTCCTATATGAGCCTGCTTGTTGAACCTGGCTGCCATGAAGTTTCCAACGACACATTCATCAACATTATCGGCTCCGCCAATCATTTCAAGGGTCTTCTGTCCCGATTCCTTCACGTAGTGCTCCAGACCGGGCCGGGGCTTTTTCGGATGAAACTCACTTCTTCCGGTTCCCATGGATATGGTATTATACCCGGCAACCATATATATCTTTTTATTGAGCTTTGTCATAATTCTGATTTTTCCTGTGATTAGTCAAAATAGTTATTTATCGGCCCATAGGCATGGAAGAAGCCTGTGAGCAGCACCGTATTCACATCCTCATCTTTATGGGCGACATTGTCAGCCACCAGTGCTTTCCCGATTGCATTGGAACGCCGGCCATATTCTATCGCCAGCCTGGCACCCAGGGTATCGAATGCTTTCATATCACCATAGAATTTCTGCAATACCTCCTCTTTGTTCTTAATGCGAACGAGTTTTTTCCATACAATTCCGGGATCAGGTGAGGCACCCAGCTTTTCATCGATATGTGCAAGGGCTTCGAAACCGATATATTCTTTTGTTTCCGGGTTGATCACAGCAAGCGGACGGCCACGTTCATATTTCAGAAATCCATCCTTTTGTGAGCCGTCAGAATTCTGTCCTCCTTTTACCCCATTATCAAACAGCTTATCCAATAATGGGCTGTGCAGGTTTTCATCATCCAGGAAAGGATTCATCACACCCATGATAAACCTGACCACATCGATGCCAACATAGTCGATCAGCTGGAAAATCCCCATCGGTCTGACAAGAAAGTCCTGTGAGACCTTGTTCATAGTATAGATGGCTTCCGGCATCGACATCTCTGAAGAAAGCTTTTCTGCTTCTGTGATCGCATGCAGGGCATCTCTCATGAAGTGCCCGTTTCCGATAAAGCCTGCATAGTCGTTCGATGGCACGACCACCTTACGCAAGTTCTTCGCATATTCATATGCAAATTCTTTTGCTTCCGGCAGAGTCTGGTCTGTCCAGATCAGCTCAACAAGTTTCTGTATCGCGGGAGGGTTATAAAAATGGAATCCAATTACTCTTCCGCCCAGGTTTGCCTCTCTATCGAGAATGTTGATCGGCACCGATGATGTATTTGTAAAGAACCATGGTTCATGGTTGTTATTATCGTCGATCTCTTTAAAGATCTTAACCTTCAGGTCTTTGTTTTCACTTACCGCTTCGAAGATCAAGCTTGATTCATAGGCTGCCTCTATCCTCGAGGTAGGCCTCACAATCGAAAGAACATCCAGGATATACTGTTCGATGATGTCGGAGTTCTCGATCAGGTCACGGCGGTCGTGGTACATTTTACGCAGGGTAACTGATTTCTTTTCAGCGATCTTAAGCACCTGTGAACGTAGGTATTGCATCAGCCCGGCCAGGCCTTCATTGGATAGGTCCATGGCATTCAAGACAAAGGTCTTGCCTTTGTTCTCCGGCTTCAGCATCAGGTCAGCCATCTCAATGGCAGTAAGCAGAAGTATTCCGCTGCCCATCTTGCCGGCTGCTCCAAGCACAGTTACATTTTGTAATCTTTCTTCGTATGTCATAGTATGATAATTTGTATAATTATTGATATTCAAATCCAACTCTAAATACTCTAAATACTTTAAGTACTTTAAATACTTTAAATACTCTAAGCACTTTAAGTACTCCAGGCACTTCCCTTACCACTCCGGCTTCCTCTTTTCAAGAAAAGCTTTCATTCCGGTTTCTCCTTCATCTTTGAAGAGTGTACCAAACATGTCTGCTTCCAGTTCTGAGC
>QMPN01000264.1 GCA_003648575.1 Bacteroidota bacterium | reverse complement strand
GGCCTTCCAACCACATTCCTTGCCGCTTCTATACGCGATGCCATGAGTGCATACACGTTTTTAATCATATCTAAATCAAATACCATGTGTAAGAATTATTTGTTTTATTCGCTATTGGTGATGATCAGGATCATCATAATATATTACAATTCTGAGGGTCTTTTGTTTAATACCCGCATGAAATTTTTCATCTTCAATCCAATGGTTTCCAGTCTGCAAAATGATCCGAAACCACAAATGTTTTCGGCTCGGTGGTATAGAAGTCGTTGGAATTATAGGTCCACCCCATTGTTGCCGAGCCCCCTGCGCTTTCAGTAGTGATCAGGAAGCGGTTAGAGAGATGGCCGAAATAGTTAGCCTGGTTACGTGGCAGTGCCTGGTCACCCCCGCTGGGGTCAATAGGTATCCAGCCATAATTCGGAAGGTACACCTCCACCCAACGATGAAACACATCGTCCATGCAATCATCATCGCCCCTCACCACCACCGCGCCGACATAACGTGCAGGCAAGCCTGCAGCGCGGCACATGGAAATATACACGAAGCTGTACTCCGAACATGAACCATTGCCACGTTCCAGCACCGTGGGTGCTGTATTCCATCCACCAGCCATCTCATAATACATTTTATCCATGAGGTAGTTATATATTTTTCTTGCGATCCAGTACGGATTTTTCTCATCGCCAACAACCTCATCCACAGCCCCGGCGATGAAAGGATGATCCATCTGATACTTTTCATTATTCTGGTAATAAACCTCCGGGATATCATCCGGCATCTCATCCAGGCCGCCCACCTTATCGGGATAAATAAAATACCTTATCTCATAAATCGTTGCGATCGTCACCATCTCCACCTGTTCTTTTCCACCCGGTTTCAGGTTTTTGAATGAATAATGTGCGGTTTGCTGGCCACTCTTATCGGTAACCAGGTCATAGCCGGGATCAAAATCGATATTCTCGATCAGCTGGTTATCACGATCAACGGGAATGGCCAGATGGATGTCGCCGGTCAGCATTTTGCCGGGTCCGAAATTCGTGAGCATATGTGTGTAGGTAACCTGTGCACGTCGTTCATTTTTCAGTACAAAGAGGTCATCATCTTTTGCTTTCAGGCAGAACAGCTTATCTTCCTGTGAATCGGCCGCCCAGACATATTCTCCATCCCAGGCAAGGCCACGCGTAAAGGCCCCCGGTGCATCAGTTATGATGAGCACCTGTCCGTTTTCGGGATCAACCATATATACCTCATCCATGATGCGGTCCGAAACCCAGAGATACTTCCCGTCAAATGCCAGTCCGCGCGGATCATTGGCAGGTGAGCGCAGTGTTTTGATCGTGGTGCCATCGTCCGGACTGAATTGTATGATCTCATTCGCCTTTTCATCTACACACCAGAGGTATGTACCATCCCAGGCAAGGTCGCGGGGCCTCCCGCTGGGTGCGTCGATCACCTTCAGCACTCTTCCGTCTTTTGGTGAGATCTTGTATATCAGGCCACGGTAGTTTTCAGATAAAGGAATACCACCTTTTACATCCGCACACCAGAGATATTCCCCATCCCATGCAAGGCCTGTGGGCCAGTATGCCGGTGAAGGGACCTCTGAAACAACTTTTCCATTACGCGGATCGATGCTGTAAAGCATCTGTGCCTTGCGGTCGGCCAGCCAAAGATGCTCGCCGTCAAAAGCAAGGCCGGTAGGAAACTGACCGGGTGTAGCAAAGGATTTTACGATCTCGCCCGGATGTGCCGGTACACTTAACGGTGCGAACATCAGCGCAATCATCATAACTGCGAGAATTTGTTTTAACTTTTCCATGATGTCTGTTTTAAAATTCCATTAAGCCCCGGCCGGTCTTTTTGATCATCTTCTTCTCCTTAAGGTCGATGATCAGCTTATCAAGAACTCCATTGATAAAAACCTTGCTCTTGGCGGAGCTGTAATATTTTGAGATATCGATATACTCGTTCAGGGTGACCTTAACAGGGATGGAAGGAAATTCTAAAAGTTCAGCCAGGGCCATCTTGATCAATATTGTGTCCATCATTGCAATGCGGTCCAGATCCCAGTTCTTGGCCTTGTCATCAATAAGTTCAGCATACTGATCGCTGTTGAGTATTGTTTTATGAAAGAGCCCGAGCATAAACGCCCTGTCCTCCTCCTGTAAACCCATGCCAAGTATCTCCGGAAAAGCCTCATATTCATCATCGGAACTCTCCAATGACTTCAGCAGTTTCATTAGCAGCAGGTTTGCAATTTGATATGTATCGAAGGCCCAGTAAATTGATTTGTTTTCATAATAATACTCAAGCAATTCAAATCCAATCAGTGTCTTCTTAAGTATCCTGGCCAGAATATCCCGGTCATGAGTAAAAGAATCCTCGGCCTGTTCCAGGTATTTCTGGTAATATCCACTTTCCTTTATTGCCAGGTAAGCTTTGCGAACCATCCCCTGCTCATCCGACCAGTTGATCTTCAGCCTTTTGTGCACCTTCCTGTATTCACGATTGTCCTCTACCTGTTTCAGTACCCTGTTCTCTACAAACTTCAGGTTGGGATTCAGGTCTTCCTCGGTAGGAAAAAACTTCTTTTTGCTCTCCTCGAGCCTGATCCGTGAAAAGTCTTTGATCTCTATCAGGAAAGAAAGTTGATAAACAATGAGTTCGTGGATCTTGTCTATACTGAGAAGGAGTTGTTTCTCCCCTTTGGCCAGATCATCATTACCGGCTTGAAAGAAGGCATACGCTGCCTGTAAAACTTTGATCCTTAAGTGCCTTCTGCTCAGCATATGAATATGAACGATGAGGTTAACAATTTGATTGAACGCTACAAATGTAGAAATTTAATCCAAGATTTCCATTGAATTTTATTAACATATTGTGATAAAAAAGGCTTACTGAGCCTTGCATCATATCCAGTATGATCTTAGCCTGAAACCGCTGATATATGGCATAAAAGCGTATTTTTCCTTAACTTCGTAGCTGTAACCGGAAATTATCCTGATGGAGATCCACAACATACTTGTTAAGTACTGGGGATATTCTTCCTTCCGTCCAATGCAGGAAGATATCATACAATCTGTTCTCGACGGACGTGATACCCTGGCCCTGCTTCCCACGGGTGGTGGAAAATCTATCTGTTTCCAGGTGCCCGCCCTGGCTATGGAAGGGATATGCGTGGTGATCTCCCCCCTGATAGCTTTGATGAAAGACCAGGTTGAAAACCTGAAAGACCGCGGGATCAAGGCTGCTGCCGTACATTCGGGAATGCACCCCCGTGAAATCGACATTGCAATCAACAACAGTGTCTTCGGGGACCTGAAATTCCTGTATGTCTCCCCGGAACGGCTTAAATCTCCATCCTTCAGGCAGAACCTGAGCAGTATGAATGTATGCCTGCTGGCCGTCGATGAGGCACATTGCATCTCTCAATGGGGATACGACTTCAGGCCACCGTATCTGAATATTGCGGAGATCAGGCCACTTATCAATGATGCACCGGTACTTGCCCTGACAGCCACTGCCACAAATGAAGTGATTGTCGACATACAGGAAAAACTGGAATTCAAGGAAAAGAATGTACTCCGAAAAAGTTTTGAAAGGAAAAACCTTTCCTATGTGGTCTTTCATGAAGAAGATAAAGGAGGGCGCCTGTTAAAAATTGTCGGTAATGTAAAAGGTTCTGGTATTGTTTATGTCAGAAATCGCAGGAAATGCAGGGAGGTGTCCGATTTTCTGAATAATAACGGAATCAAGGCTACATTCTATCATGCAGGGCTTGAGGCCCGCACAAGAGAATACCGTCAGGATGAATGGATGAAAGATAAGAAGCAGGTAATAGTGGCAACAAATGCATTCGGGATGGGCATTGACAAGCCTTCTGTACGTTTTGTAGTGCATTTCGATCTTCCTGACAGCACAGAAGCGTATTTTCAGGAAGCAGGCAGGGCCGGCAGGGATGGCAAAAGGGCTTATGCTGTTCAGCTATATGAAGAAGCAGACATCAGGAATGCAAAGCAAAACCTGGCTATTTCATTCCCTGAAGCTGAGGTGATACGCTCCATATACAATGCTATCGGCAATTATTACCAAATTCCTCTCGGCGGTGGCAAGGACCTGCAATTCGATTTCGACCTGCAGGATTTTTCCACCAGGTACCGAATGAATACGGCAAATGTATTCAGCGCATTAAAGATCCTTGAAAAAGAAGGGTACATACTTCTAGGCAGTGAACTGGAGAACCCCTCCAAAATAATGTTCAGCATTGAACATAATGAACTATATACATTCCAGGTTGAAAACCCCGGCTATGATCCTTTCATCAAATTACTACTCCGGTCTTATGGCGGGATATTTACTGAATTTGTGAGGATCAATGAAAAAGAACTGGCCAAGCGAGCCGATACCACGGATGAAAAGATCAGGTCGGCACTGACAAAAATGCAAAAGATGGGGCTATTGATCTATATCCCCGCCACCAGCTCACCACAGTTGCTGATGATCAGCGACAGAATTGACAGCAAGGCCATGAACCTATCCGGTGAGAATTACAGCAAGCGGAAAAAAGCAGCCATGAAAAGGATGCAGTCAGTGCTGGATTATATTCAATCAAGCAATCATTGCAGGAGCCAGATGCTGTTAAAATACTTCGGTGAGACAGGGGCTCAGCGCTGTGGATTATGTGATGTTTGCCTCG
>QMPN01000263.1 GCA_003648575.1 Bacteroidota bacterium | reverse complement strand
TATTTCTCTTTGATAAAACAGGTCGCTCGACTCCGCTCGCGATGACAGATCATTAATTTACTATCTTGGAAGTGCGCGGCGCTCTAGCAAAGTAACGAATAAAAAACTAAAGTATGGCGCCGCGCCCTTCCTTGTTTAAAGACTAATAAGTTGTCAGCCCGAGCGGAGCCGAGGGGCCTCTTGCCTGGAAAGATTTTCTAATGATGAAATCCAAATGATAATTTATTAGTGAAGATTGGTAGTGTAGAATTGTGATTTTTGAAGGCCCGAACTACATCCAAGCGTTCTCCAATAAGCATTCGGAATTAATCACTAATCATTCGGGGTATTCTATTCTAACGTGAAAGATCGTCATCAGCTTTTTCTTGAAGATCTTCTTTATCCTGCTAATGTCTTTCATGGTGATGTCAGCATTTACAAACTGACCGGTTTCCATCTGACGGTTGATAAGTTTCTCTACAAGTACATCTATATTCTCTGCACTGTGTTCCTTCAGGCTGCGGGAGGCAGCCTCTACCGCATCAGCCATCATTACCACAGCTGTTTCTTTTGAAAATGGAATGGGTCCCGGATATGTAAATTCACTTTCATCGATCTCTTCCTCAGGGGTTTCATTCTTATAAAGCGTATAGAAATACTCCACCTTACGGGTTCCGTGATGGGTCCTTATAAAGTCAATGATCTGCTCCGGAAGTTTATACTTCTTGGCTTTCTCTATCCCTTTAATCACATGGCCAACAATGACCCTGGCGCTTTCCTCATGGGTAAGATCGTCATGAGGATTTACGCCTGTTGCCTGATTTTCGATGAAATACATGGGATTATCTATTTTGCCAATATCATGATAAAGCGCACTCGTACGTACCATGAGTGCATTTCCACCCACTTCATAGATTGCGTCTTCTGCCAGGTTGGCTACCTGGAGGGAATGCTGAAAGGTTCCGGGAGCTTTGAGAGAAAGTTCCCTCAGGAGTTTATTATTGGTATTCGACAGCTCCACCAGCGTAACATCCGTGATAAAGCCAAATATCTTTTCGAAAATATAGATCAATGGATAAGAAAAAAGCGTTAGCACAGCACTTCCTCCAAACAATGCAAACATCACCGGATCGATCTCTTTTACAGTACCTTCCTGAATGAGTGTTAAACCGAAGTAGAGGATAGAGTAAGTCAGAAAGATCCATACCGAAGTAGTAAAAAACTGTCCTCGCCGTTGAAGGCTGGCCACGCTCAGCAGGGCAATGATACCTGTGATCAATTGCAGGAACAGGAACTCGAAACTGTTAGGGACAAGAAATCCCAGTATAATAATGGTGACAATTAAAACATACAGGGCCATCCTGGTGTCGAAGAATGCGCTTATTATGATAGGCACCAGGCATATGGGAACCAGGTAAAGAAATGTAGGGTCGATGCTAAGTGTCAGACTGGTAAGCAGGGTAATAAGTATGATACTCAGGAGAATAAGAACAATTTTACGATTGTCGGACAGGATGTCTTTTCTGAAGACAACAAAGAAGAGCAACAAAACGGAGATGGATATTGCGATTAGAAGTACCTGTCCCAACAGGATCACATAATAGGTATCTGAACCACCCAGGGTTTCTTCATAATTGGCACGCAATGAGTAGAGTATCATATAACGCTCAGGATTCACCAATTCGCCCTTACTAATGATCCTTTCTCCTTCCTGAACCAGACCAAAAGCCGGAGAGATATTTGATACTACAGCATCCCTTTCAATCTTTGTTTTTTCCGCATCGAAGATGATGTTCTGCTCCATAAAGCGGACCATAAGAGCAGACAGGATATCGGGCGCTATGCCCTCCCTGTCGGCCAATGTCTGCTGCAGCTGTTCATAGGCGGCGCTCAGCGTCACCAAATCCTCAAGATCATGTTCCTCTGCCATATTATTACGGACTACGATAATTGGGTATTCGGCTGGCAGGCCTTCAATCTCAGGCACCATTTTCAGGATTCCCTGATCAAGGAAGGTATAATATATTTCCCGAAATGTATCGAGGTTTCGCTTCCTGTAACCGGCATTATCTAAAGAGTCCGGCACCGCACTTTCCCAATGCTTAATAAACTCAGGCTCCAATTGTTCCTCTATAAGGAGGCTATCGGTTCGAAGATATCGGAAATAGAATGGCAAACCCTCTAATGCTTCTTCTTTTTCCTTGACAAGATCTTCATCGAGCTTGTATATTGGAAAATCAAAAGGAGCATAAAGATCTTCATGCAACCATGGCTTCCCCTTGCTGAACTCATACTTAAACTTTCCTTCCTGAGGAAAGATCCACACAAGGATTGCAATGGCAAGCACAAAAAGGAATCCCTTAAAAATGTGCTGATAATGGTTTCTTAAAAAAAGAAAGATTTTTTTCATCGTGACCTGAATCTGAAGCGAAAATAGGAATTTCTCAAATATCACCTAATCCGCACTGCATATATAATATTTTCATATATTCGTTTAATAAACAATTTATTAATGGATTAGTTGAATTAATATTCATTTATTTTGGAAACACTTTATAAAGAGGGCTTGAATTCTTTTGGTTTTTGTAACCAAAGCCTGATACCTGTTCGGACGGAACCTTCTCATCGTTCAGAGCTATGTTCTGAGCTGCTTTTCGGGGAATTGTATAGCATCCTCGATAGTTTCGAAGACTGGCTTCAAATCCGGATCATATATGATAACTATGAGGGTTGGATCCATAAATCTTCTTTCTATGAGGTTAGCGAGGATGAATTCAAGCGCTTGCATGAGCTGCCCTGCAGTGTCAGCACTGAAGTGGTTCAACTGATTGAGAACAGAAGCCTGCAATCCTGGTTTCCCATTTTACTGGGCAGTTCATTTCATGGGCTCAATAAGCAAGCCTTTTCTGCCGGTGAATATGAATATTTCTTTGAGGGCTTTACCGAAGTCATCCCTCAGGCAGGTCAACGCGAGAAGGTGCTGGAAATGGCTTTGATGTACCTGCATGCGCCCTATACCTGGGGTGGTCGTTCACCATTTGGGATCGATTGCTCAGGCTTTTCCCAGATGGCCTACAAACTGGCCGGCGTACAGCTCCTGCGTGATTCAACCCATCAAGCTTTGCAGGGCGAAACAATCAATTTTATAAGCGACGCCAGGCCAGGCGACCTCATGTTCTTCGATGATGAAGAAGGCATGATCACACATGTTGGCATCCTCATGCCCGAAGAGAAGATCATTCATTCATCCGGCCAAGTCAGGATAGACAGAGTAGACCATCAGGGAATCTACAACATAGATTCCGGTCAGTACAGCCATAAATTGAGGTTGATCAAGAAAATACTGTAAAACAAAGGAACAGTGCCCTCCTTCGCTAGCGCCTCCGCTGAGTAGCTTGTGCCACCGCTAAAGCTATGGCGACATGCGGTCAGCGCTCGCGGAAAGCTTCGGAGGATAAAAAAACAATGAAACAATGCCCACCTTCGCCTAAGCTTCGGCGGATAAAAAAACAGTGGAACAATGAAACAGTGAAACAGTGAAACAGTAGAATTACTTAATGTTGTAGTGTAGTCCGAAGTAGATTTGAGGGATGACCTCTTCGAACTCAAAGAAAAAGCCTTCGGTAGCTCCAAAACCGTATCCACCAAAAACTTCGAATTTCTGAGAGACATTGTATTTTATCCCTACACTGATACAGTTCTCTGCTACAAGGCGGGTTTTCGCAACGGGCTCTGCGTATGGGCCATTATAATACCATTCCTGTGCTTCATACAGAGATACATCCAATTGCATAAAAACATCAAATACCTCATTTCGTGTTTTGATCACGATCTGATATCCCATGTTAATACCATAGGTGTTCTGGTTATAGCTAACGTCAGTATCCCCGGAAATTCTTCTTTTGGAAATATGGGTATAATGTGGTCCTACATATAGATTATGGTTTCCTTTTCTTAAGTTGAAAGCCATAATGCTGTGGGTTATCGGCATGTTGAATTGCTGAACGATCCTAAGCCCATAGCCCCATTTTTTTGCTCCCTTTTCCGGGACTTCATAAGGTTCGTCAAATTCTTCAAATGAACAATTCTTCGTCCAGTTATAGTCTTTAATGTGGTTTAGGTTGAGTCTGTCAGGACGTCTGATATCACGGCCCATATAATAAAAAAACACCGCCTGATTATTGACAAGGGTGATGCAGCATTCAATGGTGTCTCCTTTATTGGTAACGATGCGGTCCGGAAAATCCTGACCAACCATCATGATACTCATGAATACAAATAAGAATGATATAATCGTTCTAGGTCTCAACGGTTAAAATAGATTTGGGTTAGAAATCTAAAACAAAGGTACGGTAAAACACAGGGACAGGTCAAGTAAATGAGGACAATTGTTAACAAATACCTAACAAATGCGATGTATTTGCCCATTTATGCATAAAATTTATGAAAATTCGTCAAAAATCATTGCTTTTTACCCAGGTAGCAATACCCAGGTATTACTGGAAATTGCTTGTGTATTCAGCATTAATCTAAATAAAAAATAGCCAATGCAAACATCAATTTTTCAATTATAAGCTACTGGTTACTGGCTACTGGTTGCTGGTTGCTGGTTGCTGGTTGCTGGTTGCTGGTTGCTGGTTGCTGGTTGCTGGTTGCTGGTTGCTGGTTGCTGGTTGCTGGTTGCTGGTTGCTGGATACTGGATACTGGATGCTGGATACTGAATAC
>QMPN01000262.1 GCA_003648575.1 Bacteroidota bacterium | reverse complement strand
TTGCGATTTTTTCGGGGTCACCAGGAGTACGACCGGGGCATAGTTTCCCTGCGGTATTCCGGCTGCGGGGGCAACCCAGTTAAACACCCTTCCATTGGCATCACTGCTCACAAGTTTATAGCTCCCCCTTTGTTCACCCACCAGGCTGAAACCGAGTTTGTAAACAGCACTGTCGGGGTTGGTGGAGTACACAAAAACAGAATCATAAAGGATATTGTTTACAAGGGTGTCAACCATCTTGTACCGGATCTCTTCACCGGAAAAGCCTGCGCTGTCGATATTGGGCCAGAGGGCATGATGCAGGCTGTCGCCGACATTGTTCATAAACTCTTTTTGTTCATCGTTAAGGTCTTGTTGCAAGGGTTGGTTTTTGAGGTCACTCTCAGAGAAGGCATTGATCCTGACATTTAACTTTTCGTTAGTAATACCACTTGAAACAAAGAACATGGAACGGGCATAATCCCGTTCTGCATATTCAAATTCCACCACTATCCTTTTCTCTTGTGTGATGAGCACATGAGGAGTGAAAGTGATCTCCCCGGTATTGTAGTTGATGATATAGTCGTAGTCCTGTCCCCTTGTTATCGGCACTCCATCGATAAATACTTTTTCTGAAGCTGCCAGCACCATGATATACGTTTCACCATCGTTGCCTGTCAGCTTATACGGCCCCTGGTTTCCTTCTTCCCCCTGTATGCGGTTTCGGGCAAACTTTCCTTTGGCAACGGCACCGGCAACGTGCACATCCATGGTCCAGGAGCGGGCACGGGTTTTTTTCCTGCCAAGGCCGAAGCTTGTCATGAAATCCCCACCCTGTGCTTTCTTATAGAGGTTCATAAAATAGCTTGCCGGCCGGGTAAATTCAAAATCACCGGCAATAAGCCGGGATCTTTTGTACTTGAGCTGGATGAATACCTTGTCAAATTCCTGTATCTGTTGTGTATTTCCTTCGGGTTGTATGGGGATGTTGTTGTCGGTGATAACGGCAAGGATCTCTATCTCCCTGCTGAGCTTGCCTGACAGCTGCAGGTTAAAACTGGAGTTTACCACTACATCCTGGCTGTTACCAAAGGAAACTCCCCGGGAGATGCTCCCGCTTTTATTCAATCCATCGGTACGGAAAATGTCAGAACCCTGCCTTTTTTGGGTATAAATAAATGGGTTAATGATGCCCTGGTCATCGGGTTCCAGTATGGAAATGTCTTTATGCATGTACTCCTGCCTGAAGCTGAACGGGAACACCCGGTAAGAAATGTTAAAGGCAGCACTGTCGGTACGCAGCGAGGCAGATGGCAGGAGCAGGGAGCTGACAGCGTCGATGTTATACAAGCTGGTATCAACCGGCTTTCCATCGGGGTATTGCAGCCGGAAAGATCCCGGCACCATGCTCAGGCTGTCGAACAAAATGGTATCGCGGTCCAGCATGACCGGCTTCATACGCAGGTTGCTCAGCTTTTGTGCCGAAGCGGAGAAGCTCAGCAAAAAGATTAAAAGGCTGATATATACAAAGGATCTGTTCATTTAGCTTACATCTATGCTAATGAATTAATGTAAAAAACATCTCACTATTGTGTGCGACACTTTTCAGGATTAGTTTGATAACTTATAAATGCCTAAATCACAGTCATTTATTTAATAATGTAAAAATAATATATTTTAAATTTTGTCAGTAATTTAAAGGTAATATCTTTGCCGGCCGAAAATCAGGATATTTATCAACTAAAAAGTGTATTGACATGACTTTCGTTTCAAAGGAAAAAATGTTTTCCGCAAGATGGTTCAGGGCGTACAGCCTGATCCTTATCGGAGCTTTTATCATGGCCAGTGGCTTCGTTTTGTTTATCACACCGCATAACATTGTTCCCGGGGGTGTTTATGGAATTTCTATTGTGATTCACCATTATACCGGATTTCCTATCGGTATGATGGCCCTGGTATTTGATATTCCCCTTACCATCATCGGGATCAGGGTACTGGGCCCCCGATTCGGGGTGAAGACTGTAGTAGGCTTTGTTATGACAGCAGTGTTTGTTGATTCGCTGACATATTTCTGGGGCGCAAAAGCACTTGTCCCGGATGATGTTTTGTTATCATCGATTTTTGGTGGTGTCTTTATTGGACTTGGCCTTGGCTTGATATTCAAGTCGAAGGCGACTTCAGGGGGATCTGATATCGTGGCCATGATCATCGCAAAATATACGAAGATGCCCCTCGGACAGCTGATGATCTATGTTGATTC
Organism: Bacteroidota bacterium; assembly: GCA_003648575.1. The sequence continues at coordinate 2,477 of QMPN01000262.1, read as the reverse complement.
GGCCATCGTGATAGTAGGTTTATTTGCCTTTCAGGATTGGAAAATACCTTTGTATTCACTTATTGTCATTTATATAGCCGGCAGGGTAGTTGACCTGGTACTGCAAGGTATTTCTTATGATAAAACTCTGTTTATCATATCTGATAAGCATGCTGAGATTCGGGAAAAGATCATCAAAGACCTGAACAGGGGAGGCACCTTTCTTAAAGGGGAGGGGATGTATAATGGCGATGAAAAAACCATTATCTATACCATCTTAAACCGCAGGGAGCTGGCTATTTTGCAGGATTTTATCAATAAGACCGACCCTGATGCATTCCTGACGGTGATCAATGCGAACGAGATACTGGGGAAAGGCTTTAAGTCGTTGAGAGATAAAGTTTCCGATTAACGACACAAGAACCGGTGATCATCAATTGAACAACTTAACGATGTCGTTGCCATTGGCGTAGATGAGCAAGGCGAAGATCAGGATCATGCCCACGATCTGCGCATATTCCATAAATTTATCGCTGGGTTTTCTGCGTGCGATTATCTCATAGAGCAGGAACATTACATGTCCGCCGTCGAGGGCAGGGATAGGAAGCACATTCAGGATGGCCAGCATGATCGACAGGAATGCGGTCAGCCGCCAAAAACGTTCCCAGTCCCACTCGGCCGGGAAAATGCTGCCAATGGTAATGAAACCCCCAACAGATTCATATGCTTTCACCTCAGGTGAGAATAAGAGCCGCAACTGTTTCAGGTAGTCGCCGATCCCCCTGTATCCTTTAACGATCCCTGCCGGGATGGCTTCAACAAAAGAATAATCCCGTGTGTTGAAGGCAAAGAATTCTTCAGGTGAAGTGCGATATACTCCTATCACCCCTTCCTCCGGAACGCGGAACGAGATAAATACTGTGTCGGCATCCCTCAGGCATGCGATGCTGATCTCCTCACCTTTCTGCTTCGGGACTTCACGAATGTATTCATGGAAATATTTCAGAGGTTCACCATTCAGCGCAATAAGCTTATCGCCGATCTGCATGCCTCCAGCTTCAGCAGGAGAATTCTCTCCGAATTTTTCTACGATGTATGGAAACCGGATACTGATAAAGTCAGGGTTTTGATGTTTCACGAGCTTGCCGATGGTACCATCCGGGATCTTAACATTCATGATCATGCTGTCGCGCTCAACCAGAATGTAATCCGCTTCGTCGAGGATCAGGGTAATGGGGATCTGATAAAAATCATTCACGATCTTACCATCGATGGAGATGATCTTATCGCCATTTCTCAGACCCATTTCCATTCCCATGGAATCAACGGCGATACCATATTTGTTCGCCTCGGATGTAGGCAAATAGTTTTCTCCCCATGTATATAACATGAAAACATAGATCACCATGGCCAGGATCACATTCACGATCACGCCGCCAAGCATGATGATCAGTCTTTGCCAGGCAGGCTTCGACCGGAATTCATAAGATTGAGGAGGCTTTTTCATGGCTTCCTTATCCATAGATTCGTCTATCATCCCGCTGATCTTCACATACCCACCCAGTGGCAACCATCCCATCCCATATTCTGTGCCTTTGAAATTGAATTTAAAGATTGAAAACCATGGGTTGAAGAAAAGATAGAACTTTTCAACCCTGGTATGAAACATTTTTGCAGCCAGAAAATGACCCATCTCATGAAAGATCACGAGGATGGATAAGCTGAGCAAAAGTTGTACTATTTTAATGAATATTTCCATTGTTTTTCCTGATATAGTTTAGGGCCATTGCCCTTGCTTCGCTGTCGGTCTCTACGTAGTCGTCAAATCCCGGTTGCGCAATGCTTGTGATGTTGGTCATACACCTTTCGATGATGTCAGGCATTTGCAGGAACCCGATCTTTTTCTCGAGAAAAGCCCGGACAGCTATCTCATTTGCTGCATTCATGGCACATGGGATGTTTCCACCTGCCTTCATGGCTTCAAAAGCGAGTGCAAGATTACGAAATTTTTTTGTATCCGCTGTCTCAAAACTGAGTGTGGGATAATCAATAATGCTGAAACGCTTGTAATCAGACGGCAGGCGGTCGGGAAATGATAATGCATAAAGGATTGGCAGCCTCATATCCGGATGGCCCAGTTGTGCTTTTACCGCGCCATCATGGAACTGAACCATGGAGTGGATCACAGACTGCGGGTGTATGACCACCTCGATCTGTTCAGGCTCGAGGCCAAAGAGCCATTTGGCTTCTATTACCTCCAGGCCTTTGTTCATCATGCTGGCCGAATCGATGCTGATCTTGTCACCCATATCCCAGTTAGGGTGTTTAAGGGCTTCTTCCGGACTGACATTTGCCAGGGCAAGGATATCTTTTTTCCTGAATGGCCCCCCTGAGGCCGTAAGAAATATTTTTTCAACGGCATCTGAAGATTCTCCCGCTAAGCATTGATAGATGGCAGAATGCTCGGAATCGACAGGGATGATAAAACTGTGGTTTTC